>NZ_CAXBGB010000099.1:0-10434 GCF_963975125.1 uncultured Winogradskyella sp.
GTAACCTCTTGAGCCGTAATCAAGTGCGCTATTCAGTTGCGCCACGAGGCCTTTTTAAGTGGGTGCAAATATAATACATTTATTAAAAAACTACCAAACTATTTATTTCAAAATTGTAATTGTATTTTTGAAATATGATTTCAAAACAGCAGCTTCAGCCTTTTCATTACTTATTTGATACAGAAATTATTGATGGTATCTCCAATGTGGCTGTACTAAAGACCTTTAAAAAGCATGATATCATTATAGATATTGGACAAGATTTAAGTTTCATTCCACTTCTAATCAATGGAAATATAAAAGTATTACGAGAAGATTCCAATGGAGATGAACTTCTACTATATGTCTTAGAAGCTGGAGATACTTGCGCCATGTCATTAACCTGTTGTATGGCAAAATCAGTAAGTAAAATTAGAGCTCTTGCTGATGTAGATGTAACTGTTATAATGATACCAATTGCTAATATGAAATTATGGTTTAACACCAATGAAAGTTGGAGAAATTTTATTTTACAAAGCTATCAAGTCCGTTTTGATGAAATGCTCGAAACCATAGACACACTTGCTTTTATGAAAATGGATGAACGTCTATATAAATACCTTATAGATCACGTTAAACTATCTGCCTCAACAACTTTAGAAATTACTCATCAAGAAATTGCTGAAGATTTACATACGTCTAGAGTCGTTATCTCAAGGCTTTTAAAACAACTTGAAAAAGAACATAAAATTAAACTTGGCAGAAATAAAATAACCGTTTTAGAGTTTTAGCAACTTTTTGGCACTTCTAAAGTCTAGAATTTTATTTTTGCATTAAATTAAATAAATGGAATATGTTTTAAAACCATGGCCTTGGTACATTTCTGGACCATGCATTGCAATCGTAATGTTTCTCCTACTCTATTTTGGTAGAACTTTTGGAATGTCATCTAACCTTAAAACAATATGCGCTATTGGAGGAGCCGGAAAAAAAGTAGAATTTTTTAAGTTCGATTGGAAAAGTCAAACATGGAATCTGGTCGTTGTTCTCGGAGCTATAATTGGTGGTTTTATTGCCCATAATTATCTATCCAATCCAATTAATATAGACCTAAGCCAAAATACAATTGAGGATTTAAAAACACTTGGATTTGAAAATATTGGCCAAAGTCTTTTACCCCTAGAATTATTTAGTTGGAATGCCGTGTTTAGTCTAAAAGGACTGTTAATATTGGTTATTGGTGGTTTTTTAGTCGGATTCGGAACCCGTTATGCAAGTGGTTGTACTTCGGGTCATGCTATTACTGGGTTAAGTAGTTTGCAATTACCATCGTTAATTGCAGTAATTGGCTTTTTTATAGGCGGTTTAATTATGGTTCATTTCATTTATCCAATACTATTTTAGTATGAGAAAGTATTTAAAATTCTTTTTAGTAGGTATTTTCTTCGGAATCGTTTTAGTAAAATCAGAAGCTGTATCTTGGTATCGTATTTTTGAAATGTTTAAATTTCAATCCTTTCATATGTATGGCATTATAGGTGCATCTGTTGTGACTGGCACCATACTATTGCTACTTTCAAATCAATTAAAACTAAAAAACATCCAAGGAAATTATTTAAAGGCTCCTTTAAAGGAAAGAGGATTAATTAGCTACATTATAGGAGGTGTCATCTTTGGTTTAGGATGGGCATTATGTGGTGCTTGCCCAGGACCAATGTATATTTTGGTTGGCACAGGTGCATTTACAATTACCATTGTTATTGCAGCAGCGTTATTAGGTACTTTTGTGTATGGTGTATTAAAAAATAAACTACCTCACTAAATGGAACTAATTGAAATCTTAGGATATGTAGGAGCATTATTCGTCGGGTTAGTACTTGGTTTAATCGGAGGTGGCGGATCTATCCTAACGGTTCCTATCTTAGTCTATCTTATTGGGCTTAACCCTATTATTGCGACTGCTTATTCATTATTTGTTGTTGGAGTGACTTCTATTTTTGGAGCATTTCAAAATTACAAGAAAGGTTTTGTAGATATAAAAACGGCCATCATTTTTGCAATTCCAGCCTTTATAGTCGTTTATCTTACAAGACGCTTTATAGTCCCTATAATTCCAGATGTAGTCTTTACAGTTGGTGATTTTGAAGTCACTAATAATATCTTCATTATGGTATTCTTTGCTATAGTAATGTTGTTGGCAAGTTATTCCATGATTAAAGGACGAAAAACAGTAGATCATATTGAAGAGCAAGAAATAAAATACAACTATCCATTAATAGCTATAGAAGGCACTGTTATTGGTGTGTTTGCAGGCATTGTTGGAGCTGGTGGTGGTTTTTTAATAATCCCAACACTTGTATTATTAGCAAAGTTACCGATGAGAAAAGCTATAGGTACATCATTATTTGTCATTGCAGTAAATTCGTTATTTGGCTTTATGGGTGATTTATCTAACATTAATATTGATTGGTTTTTTCTATTAGTCTTTACCGGAATTTCAATTATAGGAATCATATTAGGCATGTACCTTTCAAAATTTATAAGTGGGCATAAATTAAAAAAAGGATTTGGCTACTTTACTTTAATCATGGGAATTTACATTATATACAAAGAGCTATATTAATAAAGAGCTCTATTAATACTTTGTGATAAATGTCACATTTCAAAAAATGGAGTTTTGTAAATTTGCATTATAAATAAAATAACACATGAAAATTGAACAATTATATACAGGATGCCTAGCACAAGGTGCTTACTACATTGAGTCTGATGGTGAAGTTGCTATAATTGATCCGTTACGAGAAATACAGCAGTATATTGATAAAGCAGAAGCTAATAATTCAAAAATAAAATATATTCTAGAAACTCATTTTCATGCAGATTTTGTTTCTGGTCATGTAGATTTAGCTAATAAAACTGGAGCTTCTATAGTTTTTGGACCAGGCGCTTCTACTGACTATGACATACTTTCAGTTACCGATGAAGAAGAACTAAAATTAGGGAAACTTACAATTAAGGTTTTACATACACCGGGTCATACTTTAGAATCTGCTACCTATTTATTAAAAGATGAAAACGGAAAAGATCATGCGATTTTTTCTGGTGACACTCTATTCTTAGGAGATGTAGGGCGACCAGATTTAGCCATTAAATCTGATTTAACCAAGGAAGATTTAGCAGGAATGCTTTTTGATTCTCTTCGTTCTAAAATTATGACATTAGCAGATGATGTTATTGTATATCCGGCTCATGGCGCAGGATCTGCTTGTGGTAAAAACTTAAGTAAAGAAACTATTGGTGTTTTAGGTGAACAAAAGAAAACAAACTATGCCTTACGTGCAGATATGACAAAAGCCGAATTTGTAGAAGAAGTACTCGATGGTATTGCTCCGCCACCTCAATATTTTGCAAAAAATGCCATGATGAATAAGATGGGTTATGATGCTTTTGATACGATATTGAAAACAGGAAATACTCCCTTAAGCCCTGAAGAGTTTGAAGCTATAGCAAATCGTGAATCTGCATTGGTTTTAGATGTAAGACCTGAGTTAGAATATATAAAAGGTCACATTCCTAATTCTATTTTTATTGGATTAAATGGAGCATTTGCACCTTGGGTAGGTGCTCTAATAACAGATATAAAACAACCGATTGTTTTAGTTGCACCAAAAGAAAAATCTGCAGAAGCAGTAACACGATTATCTCGAGTTGGCTATGATAATACGCTCGGTTATCTTGAAGATGGTATAGATGCATGGAAAACTTCAGGGAGAGAAATTGACACCTTAGAATCTATTTCTGCTGAAAGCTTCGCTGAACATGTAAAAAATGAGGGCATTAATATTTTAGACGTTCGGAAAGATGGTGAATACCATAGTATGCATTTAGAAAATGCTCAGCATTTTTCATTAGATTTTATAAATGAAAAAATGAATGAGGTCTCAAAGGATAAAATGTACTACGTGTATTGTGCAGGTGGTTACCGCTCTGTTATTGCTGCTTCAATTTTAAAAGCTAGAGGCTTCGATAAATTAATTGATGTGGCTGGTGGGTTTGGAGCTATAAAGAAAACGGATTTACCAACTACGGATTTTGTTTGTCCATCAACACTATAATATGGAAAGCACATTTCAAATTCAAAACTTTAATACAGAGGTTGTGCAAATACTATAGTAACACAATTATCTAAATTAGAGAAAATAATTTCTTAAGACTTTCAGTATCTGATTTTTTTAAATAATCTCAGCACTAAGACCAGCTTCTAAAAGCTTAGAACATCGTGGTTCTAAATCATCATAAAATCCTGTTTTTACAGTACATTTCCCTTTATAATGAACTAATAATGCACATTGTTCTGCTTGTTCAGGAGTGTGGTCGCAAGCATATATTAAAGTATCAATAACATGATCGAATGTATTAACTTCGTCATTAAACAATACAATTTCGTTTTGTCTAAGTACTTCTTCTTCGAGAAGTAACGCTTCGGATTGTTGCTCTTTTGTGCTCATAGCTCTTTTGCCCTTCAGACATTTTGATTCAGTGATTTCTATTTTATCAATATATTTCATCGAATCTATGATTTCCCAAATGGAAAACTTATTGGAACTTAATTTTTTTATCTAATTTATAAATTTTAACGATACCCACTGTCCTCTTTCTATAATTTCATCCAATTTTAACATCTGCTTATTGCATTCAGCTTCAATTAATGGAATATCTTCTTTATAAAATCCACTTAAAAATAAAGTTCCGTTATTATTTAAACATTTAGAATAATTTGGTATGTCTGCTAAAAGTATATTTCTATTAATATTTGCAATTATACTATCGTAGTTTTTACCATCTAGTAAATTAACATCACCTTCATAAACTGAAATATGTTCACAATTATTGCGCTCAGTATTTTCTATACTATTTAAATAACACCAATTATCTATATCTATAGCATCTAATTGAGTTGCGCCTACTTTTTCTGCTAAAATGGCTAAAACACCTGTACCGCAGCCCATATCTAAAACCGATTTTCCTTTAAAATCATTTTTTAAAATATGCTGAATCATCATGTGTGTGGTTTCGTGATGTCCTGTACCAAAACTCATTTTGGGCTCAATTATTAAATCGTATTTAGTCTTAGGGATTTCATGAAATGGTGCTCTAACAGTGACTAATTTATCTACGACAATAGGATTAAAATTTTTTTCCCATTCATCATTCCAATTGGTTTGTTCTATTTCGTTAAACTCATAGGTAATCTTAAATTCATTAGAACTAAGAATATGTATATGATCTAGAATAAATGAGTTCCAATCGTTTTTTTGAATATAAGCTATTACTCCTTCTTCATTTTCAACAAAACTCTCAAAACCAGCATAACCTAACTCGGCTATAAGAATTTCTGATCCAGGCTGCAAAGGATTAACCTTAAAATCGTAAGCTATGTATATAGAATCTAACATTATTAAAAGGCACTTATAATTGCGTAAAAATCTTTAGCATTTAAAGCCGCACCACCAATAAGTCCTCCATCTACATCTGGCTTGGAGAAAATTTCTTTTGCGTTTCCTGGCTTTACACTTCCACCATATAGAATTGATACGGAATCTGCTACTTCGTTCCCATATTTGTCTGCCAATGTTTTTCTAATAAAAGCATGCATATCTTGTGCTTGCTCAGGGCTTGCAGTTTCTCCTGTACCAATTGCCCAAACCGGTTCGTAAGCTAAGATTACCTTTTTAAAAGCATCTGACCCTAAATGAAACAAAGCATTTTTTATTTGACTGCCAACAACAGCTTCTTCATTACCAGATTTTCTATCTGCTAATTCTTCACCAAAACAAAAAATAATTTCTAGCTTGTGAGCCAATGCCGTATTAACTTTTTCTGCTAATAAAGCGTCAGTTTCATTAAAATAAGCACGCCTTTCTGAATGTCCTAAAATAACAGTTTTAACACCTACACTCTTTAACATCTCAGCAGAAATTTCGCCTGTAAATGCACCACTATTTGCTTGGTGCATATTTTGAGCTGCGACTTCTACCTTAGATTTTTTAGAACGTTTAACAGCAGTTGCAAGATTTACAAAAGTAGGTGCCACAATAACTCTAGTAGTGTTTAAATTAGACTTCTTTATCGATTTTCTAATTTGTTTCACCAATTTTCTTGTGGCTTTCAAATCATTATTCATTTTCCAGTTACCTGCAACGATATTTTTTCTCATCTTAAAAGTGTATTGAGTTCTATTAAATTGGATTACAAAAATAAGGTATTAAAGAGAAAAGACAATTGATAATTATCATGTAGTTGTTAAGACAATTTTACTCGCGGATCTAACCAAGCATAAATAATATCTACGAAAATATTAATAGTAATAAAGATAATCGCTATAACCAAAACCGCTCCCATTATTACTGGTAAGTCTAAGGTGTTTAATGCATTTACGATTTCTTTTCCTAAACCATTCCAACCAAAAATATACTCTACAAAAACGGCACCTGCCAACATAGATGCAAACCAACCTGAAATTGCAGTAACCACGGGATTTAAGGCATTCTTAACCGCATGATTTTTTATAACTTGTAATTCACTCAATCCCTTTGCTCTCGCTGTTCTAATGTAATCTTGATTTAAAACTTCTAGTAAAGAATTTCGCATTAACTGAATGACTACAGCCAAAGGTCTAATTCCTAAAACGATGGCCGGAAGAATTAAATTCTTCCATTTAATTGTCATTTTTTCACCAAAATCATCTAGCTCATATAAGCTACCTGTCATTTCTAAATTGGTGTACTTGTGTAATACAAAGCCAAATAACCATGCAAATAAGATGGCACTAAAAAAGGAAGGGACACTCATACCTAAAGTACTTAAGATTTGAATGGTTTTATCTATCCAAGTATCTTTATATAAAGCTGAAATAACTCCGAAAATAATACCAAGTAAAATCGCAATTACAATAGCAGAAATGGCTAATACAAATGTATTAGGAATCGTTTCTCCAATTACGTCTGTAACTTTTTTACCTTGCTTAGTGAAAGATTCTCGCAAATAAGGTGCTTTAATAACTGTTGTTGTATTGCCAATAATGAAAAGCTCGGTTGCTGAATATTTATTCTCTCTTAAATAGGTGTAATCTTTAGCGTTGTTAGAGTGAAATGAAATAGGAGACAAATCATTTAAGTAATACAAAAACTGAGTACCAAGAGGCTTATCAAATCCGTACTTCTGTTTTACAGCCTCTACTTGCTCGGCAGTTTGGTTTTGCCCAAGCATCATCTTTGCCGGATCGCCAGGTAAGATGGTAAACAAAAAGAAAATGACAGTAATCACACCTATTAAGGTGATAAAAGCATAAAAGATTTTATTTAAAAAATATCTTATCAAATTAAAGCTCTATATCTTCAATATCATTCCAGTGTGTTTTACTTATAACGGTACCCTTGTTAAGTATTACAATACCAGGATTAGATCTTATAATGGTTTTAATCACCTTTTCATCACACAAATAGAAATCGAAATTTAGATTATACTCGTGTTTCAATAACTCCTTTTCTTCTGCTCCAGAGGAAGTTAACCCAATAACTGTATAACCTTTCTTTATAGCATTATCTGTAAATGTCTTCAGCTTATTTTTACCTTCAACTTCACCTTTAGTAATATTGTACATCGCTACAATTAAGAGCTTATCTTTTTCTAAAAAATAAGTTGTTAAATCTTCATCATCAGATTCTATAGAAAAATCTTGAATTGGAGGAATATAACCTTCATCTAAAGTTTTAGTTTCAACACCGACATACTCTCCTTCAACATTAGGATAGCTTCCATTAGTCACAAATTCTTGTTCTTCTCCATTCACATTAAATGTCCAAGTATATTCTAAAATTGGTTTTTGTGCATCTGCTGGAATTGCCATTTGCTCTTGAAGGTTATTACCAATTTTATAAGCTCTAAAATCTATAGATGGCAAATGCATTAATACATAATAACCAAACCAAAGGGATATTACAAAGCTTAATAATGCTAGTACTGTAGTTGGAAGCTTTGCAAAAATTGGCTTAATGTGTTTTAAACCAAAGAATAATATTAGTATTAACACTAACAGAATCAAGTCTTTAATAAAACTTTCTAAAGGTGTTAATTTAAGCGCATCACCAAAACAACCACAATCCTGAACTTTCATCTGGCTAGAACTAAAAGCCTCCCAAGATGAAAAATCTAAAAAGCTAACTCCTTGTGGTACATAACCTGTTAAGTACGTGTAGCCAGTTAAAAAAGTAAAAAACACAATCATTAGAAGCAGGCTCCATATTGTAAATTTGGGTTTATATCCTAATAATAAGAATACACCAACGACAACTTCAAAAACAACTACAATTACAGAAATACCTAATGCGTATGGAATAAAGAATTCAAGGTTTAAAACATCTGAACTAAAATATTCTTGTAATTTATAAGAGAAACCCAATGGATCATTAAGTTTTATAAATCCTGAAATAATAAAAAGTATTCCGACGAATATTCTGCTAAGATGTACTAGATATTTCATATTTTTTTTGTCATTCCGCACTTTATGCGGAATCTGTTTTTTGTTGTTTATAATCTATGGATTCTTGTCATAGCAAAATGACATATCATTTGCTTTCACCCAAATGAATCATCGCAAATACTGCATAATTTATCATATCTTGATAGTTTGCATCAATGCCTTCACTTACTATGGTTATACCAGAATTATCTTCAATTTGCTTAACACGCAATAACTTTTGCAAAATTAAATCTGTTAAAGAACTTACGCGCATATCTCGCCAAGCTTCACCATAATCATGGTTCTTATCTAACATTAATTGCTTTGTTAATGCCGTTTTTTTGTCATAAAGACCTGTAGCTTCTTCTGTATTTAAATCTGGTTGCTCAACAACACCTTTCTCTAATTGAATTAATGCCATTAAGCAATAGTTGATAATGCCAATAAACTCACTAATTTCTCCTTCATCTACTTTTCTAACTGAGTTTTGTTGCAGACTTCTAATGCGTTGTGCTTTTATAAAAATCTGATCGGTTAGCGATGGCAATCTTAAAATTCGCCATGCACTCCCATAATCACTCATTTTATTTACAAAAAGCGCTCTACATTTCGCTATAACCGCATCGTATTGTTTTAAAGTATCCTGCATCTAGTTCTGTTATAATTTCCGTAAATTTCGCATAAATAAATTAGAAGTTCAAAGTTTGAGGTTTAAAGTTTTTTAAGACCTTAATTACAAGACGTATGACAATTAATTGCAAAGGCCAACTCATCGATTTAACAACACCTAAAGTGATGGGTATTCTTAATATTACACCAGATTCTTTTTTTGATGGTGGAAAATACAAAGATGAATCCACTATTCTTAATCAAGTTGATACTATGTTGAAGGACGGAGCTACGTATATAGATGTTGGAGGTTGTAGTTCTAGACCTGGCGCTAATAACGTAAGTGAGAATGAAGAATTAAATCGCATCGTCCCAGTTATTCAATTAGTTCTGAAACATTTACCTGAAACTCTAATTTCTGTCGATACGTTTAGAAGTGAAGTAGCAAAAAAAAGCATTGAAGCCGGAGCTTCATTGATTAATGATATTTCAGCAGGAAAACTTGACCAAAACATGCTTTCTACAATTGGTAAACTAGGAGTACCATATATTATGATGCATATGAAAGGTAATCCTAAAACAATGCAACAACAAACCGATTATAAAGATTTGGTGAGAGACGTCATTTCTTATTTTGCTGAACGTATTGCTGTAGCACATACCAAAAAAATCAATGATATTATTATAGATCCTGGTTTTGGATTTGCAAAAACTACAGCACAGAATTATGAATTATTGAATCATCTCGAATTATTAAAAATGCTAGACAAACCTATTTTAGCTGGAGTCTCTCGAAAATCTATGATCTATAAAACGCTAAAAACCTCGTCTGAAAAAGCACTTAATGGAACTACTGCATTACACATGGTTGCATTACAAAACGGTGCAAAAATGTTAAGAGTACACGATGTAAAAGAAGCTATGGAATGTGTAACACTTTACAATCAATTAACAGTAAACTAACCTATGCGCTATATCTATTTACTTATCGTTTTATGTTGTTTTAGTTGTAATAACGAACGTGTTTTACAATTACCAGAAATTGAAAATGCAGAGATTACTGAAGTTTTAGACGTGTCACCAGCTTATATCTTTTATGACGAAACACAACCAGATTCAACATTACTCAACCGTAAAAACTTAATTAGTACCACCAATTGGTTAGTTAATGTAGATAAACGATTGACTTTAAAGCAAGCGATTCCGCATATTAAATTCTTACAAGACAAAAAACGAAATGCAGAAATGCATAAGAACGAAAATGCCAAAAATTATTTTACTTGTAATGATACTAGTATTAGTAACTTAGGGTTTGTTGAGTTTAC
>NZ_CAXBGB010000100.1:0-9467 GCF_963975125.1 uncultured Winogradskyella sp.
AGCCCATGGATTGTTCTTGTCTTGAGCATTTGAAGTGCTAAAACTTATAAGAAGCACTGTGACAAACAATAATCTGCTAAGATTTTTCATATTCTAAATAATTTTAATTTTTAAGTGTTAATTGTTGGCAAAAATAAGATGTTAAATCTTATTAACAAAGACAAATATATAAAAATATTGTTACATCGCCCTATATTAGCGAGTTTGTAACCATTTTAAATAATTTCAAGTCTTTTGCCAACTTTTATAAAGGCAGATATTGCCTTATCTAATTGATCTACACTATGTGCAGCAGACAGTTGTACTCTTATTCTGGCTTTGTTTTGAGGGACAACGGGATAAAAGAATCCAATTACATATACGCCTTCTTCTAGCAACATATTTGCCATGGTTTGAGATAGTTTTGCATCGTATAACATTACTGGTACAATTGCTGAATCTCCATTAACAATATCAAAGCCTGCTTCCTTCATACCTTTTTTAAAGTATTTAGTATTCCAATCTACTTTGTCTCTTAAGGACGTATCGTTTTTGAGCATGTCAAAAACCTTAATAGAAGCTCCAACAATCGCTGGCGCTAATGAATTTGAAAATAAATAAGGCCTAGAGCGTTGACGTAATATTTCAATAACCTCTTTTTTGGCCGTGGTATAACCTCCCATAGCACCACCCAAAGCCTTACCCAGTGTGCCTGTGATAATATCGATTCTGCCTAAGACGCCTTTTTCTTCAAGTGTGCCAATACCAGTTTCTCCAATAAAACCTGTAGCATGGCACTCATCAATCATAACCATTGCGTCGTATTTGTCTGCTAAATCACAAATCTTATCTAAAGGAGCTACTAAACCATCCATAGAAAATACACCGTCGGTCACAATAATTTTAAACCGTGCGCCATTTTCATTGGCAGTAATTAATTGTTGTTCTAAGTCAGCCATATCATTGTTTTGATAACGATACCTTGCAGCTTTACACAACCTAACGCCATCAATAATTGAAGCATGATTTAAAGAATCTGAAATTATTGCATCTTTCTTGGTTAATAAGGGTTCAAAAACGCCACCATTAGCATCAAATGCTGCCGCATATAATATGGTGTCTTCGGTACCATAAAAATCTGCAATTTTTTGCTCAAGTTCTTTATGAATATCTTGTGTGCCACAGATAAACCTTACAGAAGACATGCCAAAACCATGTGTGTCAAGGGTGTTTTTAGCAGCTTGCACAACATCTGGATGAGATGATAATCCTAAATAATTATTGGCGCA
The DNA here is from genome assembly GCF_963975125.1 of uncultured Winogradskyella sp. Taxonomy (GTDB): domain Bacteria; phylum Bacteroidota; class Bacteroidia; order Flavobacteriales; family Flavobacteriaceae; genus Winogradskyella. The sequence goes on from NZ_CAXBGB010000100.1 coordinate 1,269, forward strand.
GAAATTTAAAACTTTTTGTCCTGTATTAAGCGTTATTTCCGCACCCTGTGGTGAGGTGATAATACGCTCCTCTTTAAAAAGGCCAGCGTCTTTTATAGATTCAATTTCTTGTTGTAAGTGCGATTTTATATCTCCGTACATTGATTGTGGTGTTAGTTTTCAACAAAGATACTATGTATAAACTAGACTTCAATGACATCAATAGTGTCATTTATATAAACTAGTATTTTGTGAGTGACAATTAAATTCATTCTGTTTAAAACAGACTCATAATCATTTAGTTGCGAATTGTGAAATGATTTCTTTTCTCCTGTTTTATAATCTATAATAATGACTTCTTTTTTAGAGTTTATATTTAAACGATCTGGTCTTAATAGCTGACCAAAACTAGTGATAATATCTCGCTCATTATAAATTTCGAAATCATCTTGAAAAAAGGGTATTAGTTTTGGGTGCTGTACCACATTTACGACCAGCGATTTCAGTTCTTCAGAATTTTCTTTTTTAACCTCGCCTGAAACTAATAAGTCTCCAAAAGCAAAATCAACATCTTGAATTGTTTTAATTTTAGACAAAACCAAGTGCACTAAATTACCTCGCTCAATAGCTTTCTCTTGTTTTGTGTCCCATAATAATCCTGCTTTGGAGATAATGCTAAGGTTATGATCTTCTTTTGGAATAGAAATGAATTTAAGTGGACTCGAGGTTTCTTCTTTTTCTACTGGTATTTTGTTCTGCTTTACCTCCCCAAAATTATAATTTAATTGATTATCCAACCATCGGCCAATATTTTGTAGGTAAGAAATAAACATACCTGCATAGGTGTTCTCATTTACTATTCCCTTAGAACTGATATCCTTTTTAGAAATAACATATAATTGTTCCACAGCTCTGGTTAATACCACATATAATAAATTGATATTATCAAGCTCTAATTGCGATTGGTGTGTATTATAAATCGAATTCCCTTTGTCTCCAAAATGCTCAACATCTTTATTATAATTGAGAAGTAAGGTTTCAAAACCGGCATATTTTTTTTCAATAACAGGAAACCAAACCTTTGGTTCTAATTCTCTATAAATATTAAGATCTGCATAAGGAAATATTACAACCGAGAATTCTAATCCTTTAGATTTATGAATCGTCATAATTTTCACTGCATTCAAATGTTCTGGAGTTACAACACTAAGGCTGTCTTGCTTCTTTTCAAAATAATTGATAAAAGCTGATAAATCGGAATTTAGTTTTTGTGTAAATTCTAAAACAAAATCTAAATAAAACTGAAGATAAGCATCTGAGCTTTCGTTTAGTTTAAATAGTCTAATAATGTGTTCAACCAGTTCGTAAAGTGGAAGTTGAAGAAGTTCACTCTTAGTAATATAAATCTGTAATTCTTTTAGACTATCAAACATGTCATCAAGACTTGTTTTGAGATGGGTTATGAAAAATTGATGTTTATCAACAATATAATGTTGTTCTGCTAGATAAGATAAGATTTCAACCTTAATGCTATCATTATTAGGTTGTATCAGCAATTTTAAAAATGTATTAATAAAACCAACTTTAGCTGAGTTTTTTAAAAGAAGTGTTTCTGATGATGTGATTTTAATTCCGTTTTCACTTAGGTAATTAGCAATAGCAACGCCTTCTTTTCGTTTTCGGACTAAAACGCAGATGTCATTTAGAGAGTAATTATTGTTTTGGCATTGTATTATCGTTTCTAAAACTTGTGAAGCATATAGCTCATTAGAATCATCTTCTTTTTGAATATTCAAAAAATTGAGATTAACAAATCCATTTTCTTCATTAAAGGTATTTTGCTTCGCATGTTTAAATAGGGCGGCGTAATCACCATTGCTAAAATAATTATCTCCCAAATATTTAAAAAACGAATTATTAAAGTTGATAATTTCTTTTGAGCTTCTGTAATTAGTATCTAAGGTTAAAACATCTGCTTCAACTTGAAATGGGTTTTCTGCTTTATTATAGAGATTAATAAACTGTTCTGCTTCACCACCACGCCATCTATAAATAGCCTGTTTAGCATCACCAACCAACATTGAAGAACCGCTAGAAGCCGAAAGAGCATTATCTAATAAAGGCACTAGATTTCCCCACTGCATTTTAGATGTGTCCTGAAACTCGTCAATAAAATAATGTTTAAATTTTTCACCTAGACGTTCATATATAAAAGGAGTAGGTTGGTCTTTAATTTCTTCACTTATGATTTTGTTGAATTCTGAAATCAGCATTTTATTCTGTTCATTCTTCAAGGCATTTAGCTCCTTCTGAATAGCATTTAAAACCGAAAGTGGTGTTATATTTTTATAAAATCCTTTGTTAAGTCTTAATTCAAAAACCGAAGATTTTGATTTAATGTAAGCTTCCAACAAATTAGACTGAATACTTTCTATGGTTGAAGCAACGTTTTCACCAACTCGCTTAGGGTAAAGCGTATTACCTTCAACTAAATCATTTTGCCAAGTCGTATCAAATTTTATATCAAATCTTTTAGTTTTTAAATTTTCAAAATGCTTTGGAAGCGAACTTCTATTAAAATCATCAAATTGCAATCCACATTCTTCTATTAAGGTTAAGATTGTTTCTGATGTTTTTACAATATCATTTTCGAGCGTTAGAATTTGCTTTACTAAAAGCTCTTTTAGATTTTTAAAATCTTCTAATGATTTATCTTTTAACGAATGTATTGCAGAGAAGTTATTCTCATTAACTAAGAGCCTTGAGATTTTATTAAAATCATAACTGATGTCCCAGCTTTTATCATCATCTGCTTTTTCGATGGCGAAGTCTATCAATACGTTTGTTAGTGTTTTCTCAACTCCAGCCTTTGCAATGAGGCTATCGACTGCTAAGTTTAAAAGTCGTTCTTGATCTAGCTCGACTTCAAAATTTACAGGTAATTTTAAGTCGTGAGCAAAAGTTCTAATAACACGATGTGTAAAACCGTCAATTGTAGAAATATCGAATGCACCATAATTATGTATAATATGCTTTAGTATTTGCTTTGATTTATTATGAAGTTGTTTAGGAGGTATTGAAAGTTCTTCACAAATCACCTTAAACATAGGGTGAGGCAGACTTAGGCTTTCTTCCGAAGAAAATAACTTAAGCATATTAATGATACGCTCTTTCATTTCACCAACTGCTTTATTGGTAAATGTGATGGCTAAAATGAATTTAAACTGATCATTGCTTTTTGCCTGCACTAAGATTTTTATGTACGATTTTGCTATCGTAAATGTTTTTCCGCTACCAGCTGAAGCATTATAAATTTTAAAAGTTGAGTTTTTCAAAAGAAAAATTTTATACCAAAATAGGGAATCTTAATAATTAATTTAGACTTTCTTGTTTTCAATATTGTAAATTTGTTGAAATTGAAATATTAACATTAAAATTTTAGACTATGGCTTTTGAATTACCAAAATTAAAATACGCTTATGATGCTTTAGAACCGAATATAGATGCTCGTACTATGGAGATTCATCATTCAAAACATCATAATGGATATACAACTAAATTAAATGCCGCGATAGAAGGAACAGTATTAGAAGGAAAATCTATAGAAGATATACTTACTAATTTAGATATGGATAATGGTGGAGTAAGAAATAACGGAGGTGGTTTTTATAATCATTCATTGTTTTGGGAAGTAATGAACCCTGAAGATAAAGGTTATCTATCAGGTGACTTAAAGGATGCTATTAAAGATGAGTTTGGTTCTAAAGATGCTTTTGTCGAAGCTTTTAGTAAAGCAGCGGCTACCCAATTTGGTTCTGGTTGGGCGTGGTTATGTGTTCATAAAGGGGGAAAAGTAGAAGTCTGCTCTACACCAAACCAAGATAATCCGTTAATGCCTGGTGTAACTTGTGGTGGTACTCCAATTTTAGGATTGGATGTATGGGAACATGCTTATTATTTAAACTATCAAAATAGAAGACCAGATTATATTGAAGCGTTTTTTAATGTGATTAACTGGAACGAAGTTGAACGTCGTTATGCTGAAGCAAAATAAGCCTTATCAATTATAATAATAAAAAATCCAAGCCTTTTTAGACTTGGATTTTTTATGCTTTAATAGTAAAATTTAAGTAATTGTATTTTCTATTTATCTGAGAATTAAAAATGAAAAAGGATGAACAGATGTTCATCCTTTTTGCCCCAAATCTACCATAAACTTAACCTACTTATGTTATGGTGAGTCAAATATAAGTGTACATTATTTTAACTATTCAATTTTTTGGACAAACGACCTATATATTAGTCTAAGCGTGGAAAGTCCTTAGTTTCTGATGTAATAAGTATAACTGTAAGTTGAGAAATGAAAATAGGACTTAAAGTGTTACTTTAATTAATGGCATAAAAAAAGGTGAACAATGTTCACCTTTTTTTGCCCCAAATCTACCATGAACTTAACCTACTTATGTTATGGTGATACTAATGTAGATGTAATTTGTTAAAACAAGTGTAAATACCGGACGAAATGCAATTTATCTCGATAAAATACTTAATTTATCGGACAAAACGTTTTTTAGAAGATTGTTTAGTACGCTCTCTTCTTATTTCCTTCAAAGAAATTAATAAATGCTCTGTTAACAACTCTATTGCCTCCAGCAGTTGGGTAGTTTCCAGTAAAGTACCAATCACCTAAATTTTTAGGACATGCTTTATGAAGATTTTCTATAGGTTGAAAAATAATTTTCACTTCAGCATTAACATCTTCATCGCTTAATAATTCTGAAATCTTATCTGAGATCTGTTCAGCTGTAAAATTACTGTAAACTTCTTTTACATAATTAACTACCTTTTTGTCTTTTAAATTTACTTGAGCTAGGCACTTTTTATAGATGTCTTCGACTATATGATATTGATTTGTATCTTTTAATAATTCTAATGCTGCTCTAAAGGCGACTAAACCTTCAAGATTTGCCATATCTATACCATAACAATCTGGATAACGTATTTGAGGGGCAGAAGAAACTACAACTATTTTCTTTGGCTTTAGTCTATCCATCATTTTAATGATACTTTTCTTAAGGGTTGTTCCCCTTACAATACTATCATCAATAATAACTAAGTTATCAGTTGGCTTTATAACACCATAGGTAACGTCGTAAACGTGAGCTACTAAATCATCTCTACTACTATCTTCTGTAATAAATGTTCTTAGCTTAACATCTTTAATAGCTATCTTTTCTATTCTTGGACGTTCAGATAGTATTTCTGTAACACGTTCAGCTGAGAGTTTACCACTTCCGTCTAATATAGATTTAGTTTTTCTTTGGTTTAGGTGTTCTTCAACAGTATCTATCAAACCAAAAAAGGAGGTTTCGGCAGTATTTGGAATAAAAGAAAACACTGTGTTTTGGGTGTCTCCTTCGATAGCTTCAAGAACTTTTGGCATTAATAACCGACCGAGTTCTTTACGTTCTTTATATATTTCAGCATCGCTGCCACGAGAAAAATAGATACGTTCAAAAGAACATGCTTTACGCTCTAAAGGCTCTAATATTTTTTTAATTGCTGTTGACCCAGATTTTTTAGTAATGATGGCATGGCCAGGATCAAGCTCTTTTACATCTTCAAAAGGGACATTAAAAACAGTTTGTATTACTGGTCGTTCTGAAGCTACAACCACAACTTCATCATCTTTATAATAATAAGTTGGCCTAATACCAGAGGGATCTCTTAAAACAAATGAATCTCCATGACCTAATAAGCCAGCCATAGCATAACCACCATCCCAATTTTTTGCAGCCTTTTTTAAGATCTTAGCAACGTTTAAGCGTTCAGCAATGAGAGGTGAGCATTCAATTTTGTTGTAACCTTCTTTCTTAAGGTCCTTATAGATTTTGGCAACAGCATCATCTAAAAAATGTCCAATTTTTTCCATTACAGTAATGGTATCGGCTCTTTCCTTTGGGTGCTGACCGATTTCAATAAGGTTATCGAAGAGTTCATTAACGTTGGTCATGTTAAAGTTACCAGCTACAATGAGATTTCTATGCATCCAGTTATTTTGCCTTAAAAAAGGATGAACACTTTCCACACTATTTTTACCAAATGTACCATAACGGACATGACCTAAAAACAATTCACCTATGTATGGAATGTTCTTCTTCTGTAACTCAACGCTATCTTGGTACTGTGGGTTTTGCGTTAAATCGTCATTAATCCGCTCATTAATTTGAGCAAAAATGTCTTGAATAGGTTGCTGAGCAATAGAGCGCACACGACTGATATAACGCTCACCTGGTTTAGTATCTAATTTAATGCTTGCAAAACCAGCTCCGTCTTGTCCACGGTTATGCTGTTTTTCCATCATTAAGTACATTTTGTTGACACCATAAAATGCACTTCCGTATTTTTCTTTGTAGTACTCTAATGGTTTTAAAAGTCTAATAAGTGCTATTCCGCACTCATGTTTTAAAGCATCACTCATATTATGTTATCAGCTATTAATTGTGTAATAAAAAACGCGCTCAATTTTGAGCGCGTTGGTTTAAGTTAATTCTATGTCAAATTGTGTTAGACTCTTAAATTGGTCTAGACGTTTATAGATTTCGTTATCTGTTAAGTTTTGCATTCGTTCAGTGCCAAATTTTTCTACACAGAAGGAGGCGAGGGTAGAACCGTATATTACTGCGGTCTTCATATTCTCAAAAGAGAAATCACCAGTCTTTGCTAAATAACCAGCAAAGCCACCAGCAAAAGTATCACCAGCACCAGTAGGGTCAAACACTTCTTCTAAAGGTAATGCTGGAGCATAGAACACATTATCATCATGAAACAATAAAGCGCCGTGTTCTCCTTTTTTAATTACCACATATTTAGGGCCCATTTCATGAATCTTTCTTGCTGCAACAACTAGAGAGTACTCACCAGTTAATTGTCTAGCTTCTTCATCATTAATAGTAATAACGTCTACGTTTTTAATTACAGAAAACAAATCATCTAGAGCTATATCCATCCAGAAATTCATAGTATCTAAAATCGCCAGCTTAGGCTTCTTAGTCATTTGGTTTAAGACCCCTTGTTGTACTATAGGATGTAAATTACCTAGCATTACAACTTCTGCATCTTTATAGTTTTCTGGAACAATTGGATTAAAATGTTCTAATACATTTAGCTCTGTCACTAAAGTATCACGAGAGTTCATGTCGTTGTGGTATTTTCCACTCCAAAAGAAGGTTTTACCATTTTTTACTATTTCTATACCTTCTATATTAACGTTTTTATTTTCTAAAAGATCTAAATATTCTTGCGGAAAATCGCCACCCACAACTGAAACAGCAGCAGCATCTATATTAAAATTTGAAGCTGACAAACCTATATATGTTGCTGCGCCACCAAGAATTTTGTCGGTTTTACCAAAAGGGGTTTCAATCGCATCAAAGGCTACGGTCCCGACAATCACTAATTTACTCATTACCTAAGTTTGAATTAAGGTGCAAATTTACGTAAAATATATTCCTTAAAAAATATACTTTTAGCCTTAAAGTAGAATATTATTTCCTCCCAAAATCCGCAGGAATTTCTCCCCAAGCTTTGGTTTCCCATTTTACTATAGTTGTAGAATACTCATTCGTTTTTAACCATTGCACAGCACGATCTACTAAATCGAAGACAGGTTTGTTTTTAGCACTGCGCTCTAGCTTAGAGTTGCATATTTTTTTTCGCACCCAACTCATAGCAGTTCTAGAATCTGTGTACATAATACACTTACTGTTGTGTTGTTTAAGAAAAGCTAAACCATGTACTAAGGCTAAAAATTCGCCAATATTATTAGTACCTTGTTCAAATGGGCCTTGAATAAATAATTGTTTTTTTGTTTTAGTATCTACCCCTCTGTACTCCATAATGCCAGGATTTCCGCTTGAAGCTGCATCTACAGAAATAGAATTATAATTAGGTTGCCCTATTTTTTTGAGTTGCGCTTGGGAAAGTTCACTTTTAAAGGATTTAGATTTTCCTATATAATCAAAATAATTCCCTTTTGATGCTTCTTTTGCGGCTTCAAAAGTTAAAAATGATTTGTATTGCGCTCCTTGAAAGTCTTTTATTTGCGCTTTACAGTCGTTCCAAGTTTCAAAGACGCCTGTGTGATGACCTTTCCAAACGGTATAATATTTTTTTTTCTTTTTACTCATTCAATAGTTTTTCAGCCACCTCAGGAAAATG
>NZ_CAXBGB010000101.1:0-9124 GCF_963975125.1 uncultured Winogradskyella sp.
ATCATGTAGAATATTACCCATTGTAATTATATCAGCTTTAGGAAGGGCTTCGTTTAAAAAGTTACCCGATTGTGTAGATATTCTATCATTTAATCCCATCATATTAATGTTTTCTCTAGCTATAGGTTCTACTGGTGGCAAGTCAAATGAAACACAAATCATATGTTCATTATACTTAGCTACTTGAATAGCAAGATTTGCTCCTGCTCCTCCTACGTCACAGAGTGTTTTGTATTTTGTAAAGTCAAACGTTTTAGAAAACATCATAAAATTGCCCAATTGGATGCCTCCCATAGCTTTTAAGAATTCCCTTAATTTTTGCTCATCAGCATATAGGGCTTCAAAAATGGGAATTCCACCCGTTTTCGTTTCGTTTTGGGGTTTTCCTGTTTTTAGTCCTTCTTCTAGATTGTTCCAAAAAGGATATAAGCGATTATTTGCCATTTCAAGCATTCCACCTATGTAGCTTATTTTATTCTTATCGAGAAACAAGTTCGCATCTTCTGCATTACTATACATAGAAGTTTCCTTTATCCCACTTCTTTTTAGAAATCCTAATGCAACTAAGGTGTCTAAGAAATCATAAAGACCTCTGTTATGTAGGCCTAATTTTTTCTTAATATCTTGCCCTGATAGTTCTCCATTTGCTAGATGTGTAAATAATCTCATATTTACTGCTGTAAGCAGTGATTTTGATGCCCAAAACCCCAAACCAATTTGCATTATTTTAGAAGGGTTTACTGGGTTTACTTTCGTTGTTTCCATCTTAATATGTTTTAATTATTAAATTGATTTCGTATCTTGTTTTCATTGTCCTTGCTAACAGTTTGTTTGTGGTTAGCTATGTTGACTAACACCACTAATTTACTAAATACAAACTAAATAGAAAATCTGAAAGACACGAGGCAGCAATTTCCGTAAGCAAGCATGTACAAAGTAATTCATTTCCAACACTTATCTGTTCTTTGTAGAAATTATTGAAATCAGCTGTAAATAAAACCTATGTAGAGAAGTGGTTTAATGATTAATAATAATTATAATAAATACAGCATTTGTACTAATTGTTTGGTCACTTCAGTCTTCTTTAGCAATTAATTCTGTTGTCTTTGCGTACACTGCAGATAGTTTTTTTTTGGTTTCAAGTATGATAACTGTCTCCTTAATCTTATTTGTACACTACTAATTTCAGAATAAGGTTCATATCTTTTAAAACAAATAGCTATTCCATTTTTAATACTAGCTGAGCAAACTGTACATCAATAGTTTTATCAATACCCTCAATTAAGGAGCCTAAACCTGTATCTGATACTAAAATATGTCCTCTTGCACTAATTAAACACGATATTGCCATCCCTTGTTCTATATGAGTAATAGTTGCATTAAATTGCGACTTGTAGGATTTCTCTTGGTATGTAACTGTTACGACCCAATTGAAATCAATTGGGTCGTGTCGTTTTGAAAAAAAATCTTGAGATGGGATAGTACCCGTAAACTGAAGTATTATAGGGTCTTCTTGTTTTTGTAAAATGGTATTTATTTCATCAGCTTCTGTAGATAAAGTTTTCAGGTTAAGGACACCTTTTAGTACATTTGAATCATAATCAAGATATAGCGCTAGCTTATGACTTTCTGCCTTGACGGTTTCATTGTTTATCAAAGTCATCATCTCAATGTGACCTCTTTCAGTTTTATAAATTTTTTGGGCTGTAACCTCACAAAATGTCATTAAAACGATTGTTAGAGTAAATAGTTTTGTTTTCATGTTTTCATATTTATTGTTTTTTAATTGTAACATGTAACATCCATATAATCATTGTCCTCTGGTATCGAACTTTTAGTTATGGATGTTTCATAATATTTGTTTTTGTTGAATATTTTTTACACATAAAATTTCTAAAATTGACACTCATACTTTCAAAAAGTATCAATTATTATGAATCTACTTTTTATTAATAAATTCTTAAATTTCATCCAAATATGTTCTGTTTTTGTTTGTGCTTTTTTTGAATTTGGAAGGTGTCATTCCAGTAACCTTTTTAAACTGATTACTCAAATACGCAACACTACTATAGTTAAGCCTAATAGCTATTTCACTCAAGTTTAATTCGTCATAAACAATGAGTTCTTTTATACGTTCTATTTTTTGATTGATGATGTATTGCTCGAACGTAATACTTTCAACAGACGAGAAAAGAGAACTTAAGTATTTATAATCAAGATGTAATTTTTCACTAATATGGTCTGCCCATTTAATATCCAATTCGTCAAGCGAGTGATGGATTTTATCGACAACCAAAGTTTTCATTTGCTCGATAAGCTGGCTTTTACGGTCGTCAATCAAGCTAAAGCCAGAATTTTGTAGTGCTAGGGAAAAAGCATTTTTAGTGCCCTCACTTAATGGCGTTGTCAATTCAACCTCACCTAATTTAATTGCGCTAAAGGGAATATGCAATTTCTCCAGAATAATCGTCACTGCCGAGATACATCTTGGACAGACCATATTTTTGATGTGGATTATAGTATTCATTTATTTTAAAACAATTTTATTCCTGCTTTTGAAAGGGAATAATAATAGGCCATAACGGCTGCTAATATGACAATAATGATTATTGCTAGGATTCCAACAACTTTATCCTTTTTGGAAATACTACTTTTCTGTTGAGGCCTACTTTTTTTATTCTTTCTTCTAACTCTTCTAGTTTCACTCACTATTTTTTCCGTTTTACAATTTTCCTTATCGTTGGTGATGATGTAAACCAAAGTAAAAAACCGCTTAACACTGTTATTAAACCTAATAACGAGAATGCCCTTAAAACGATAGTGTTAAAATTGTCTCTTCCTTCATAATCCATAGTATGTGTCATCCATAAAAAGTCGAACCAACGCCAATTGCGGTGTCTTACGGTTTGAAATTTTCCGTCGTTAACAGAAACGTACGCCTTAAGTGCTTCATCATTATCATAAGACATCACATAAGCTGGCAATAATCTCTCACGATACTCGTGCTTTTTATCAACTTCACTAATTAATTTAATGTCAATGACCTTTAGGGATTTGTCCATAAACTGATTGGCTACATATAATGCTTCACGTTCTGTAATCCCCTTTTTTAATTCTCCGTTTGATGCGTTGTAGAGCTGATTTTTATTTATCCAATAATATGGTATATTATCTATATCTCTCATTTCAATAGTCTTGATTCCTTTTGGTACATCTATTTTAGAGGGACTGATAAGATTATGGAACCCTTTAGGTTGGTAATGAGAATTTCTAAACTGGTCGCCGTGAATATCGTCAATATCCGTCCAACTAAAATACAAGCCACTAATAGTCCACATCAAGAATTGAATGCCAATGAAAAGGCCTAAATAGCGATGGGTTTTTCTAATTTTTAGTGCTGTGTGCCTGTTTACCATTTTTTATTGTTTTTATATAGAATAATTACAGATATAATTTGTTTTTTTTCAATATTAAGTCAAACAGATTTTGCTATTTTATCCATTATTGAAAGGTCGGTCCCGAATTTACAAATCGCATCACAATGGGTTTTTAATTCAGAAAACAAAATATATTTTATATGTATTTCAGAATTTTTAATTACTGGTCGATTTAACTGCTGAATGACATCTTTTTCTCGTTTGTTTGGAATGATGATATAAAAAACCTCATCACCATCTGAAATACTAAAATATAAATCGGATAATCTTAAAATTCCCGAATAAATACTGGTGCTTTTTTCAACTTCAAAAGCACCAATAATATTATTGGTTCCTTTTTCAAACCACAGTACATCAATGAGTTCTATTGTGGTTTGGGTTTCCTTATCGCAAGGCGGAAGCTCTGGGAATGTATTCATTGAAATAAATGAAAAACTTTGACCACCAAAAGATTTACTTTTATCGTTTCTGGCTGGTATGACATCGAAACCTAGGGAAATTCCAATTTTTAACAAATGATACTGCATTTCGTCATGAAGCTTTTCTTCTTGTTTTTCTTCTTGGATTTGCTTTTGTCGTTTTACAATATTTTTTTCAAATTTTATTCTTTCGGTTTCACTTAAATATTCGTCACTACCTATCAGCATTTTTTGGGCACCAATTTCGAAAAGCAATCCAGCTATTGCTCCTAAATCATTAGATAATTTCGATTTATTTTTAGCATTCGTTTCAATTAAGGTTTCTCTAACTTTAAGGTATTCTGTCCAACTCCCCAGCTTCTTTTTGTCCTTAAACAGAACATTAAATCCTTTTAATATAGCTGTATTAAATGGTGGAAACCAGGTTGGATGCAAAAAATATAAAATACTTGCTACTGACGGACCAAGACCTTTTATTTTGAGAGCATCTATCGTTACAATTTCCTTTACAACTTGTTCTTCTGTTTTGGCATTAATACAATTTTCCAGAAATTGACCGAAAGCTATTTTATTATTTTGATTTTCATAAATATCAGGAATACGCAACTTTGGTTTCCAATAAAAAGGATGCGCTACACCCGCAAACACTTGTTTTTGCTCTGCTATGCAACTTAAAACAAACTCTAAACTACTTTCTTTAAAATCGTTTGGAAACGTTTTATTTTTAATATCATCAATGACTTGTAAAACACCTCTTCTAATAGTTCTAAACGCTTTTAATCGTTGGTCATTGTCAACAAACCAAGTATTATAAACACTTTCTGTGTCGGTTTTATACTGATGGATTATTTGCGTTAAATTGCTCATTATTGATGTTATTATTTTTAATTTCTTGAAGAAGAATTCTACTTAATGATTTACCATTTATTGATTCAATTTAAAGTTGAAACTAACTAACACCTTTTCCCAAGCCAATGATATAGTACCTTCTTTATCATTAATTTTATCGACTTTATACTCCAAATGTTCTGTTATTTTATCTGAAACCCTTGGTAAAACTTTAAATCGCAGAACATCATCCTTTTCATCATACTCATCTTTTCCGTGTTGGTCCCAATTTGAATTAAAAATAAGAACCCATTCATTTTTTGATGGAATAGTGAAAAAACCATATTTTCCGGCTGGCAATACTTTACTGCCAATAATTAAATCTTTGTTGGTTTCTATCCATGTAGCCTTATGTGCACCAGCTTGCCACACCTGATCGTAAGACAATAATCCGCCAAATACTATTCTATCCCTAACTCCAGGCGATGAATAATCGATATGAATATGAGTATCACCAACCATTTCCATAGTTGAAGTATGTGGACTTAGTACTTTTTTTGGCGACTTCGTAGAAATTTTAGTTTTTGATTGTTCTATAATTGTTTTTGTTTCTTTTTTTTCTTGTTTACAAGACACAAAAAGAAGAGTGCATAACAATAGGCTAAAAGGGATATGGAGTCTCATAGGAATTTTTTTATTTTTTATTTCTTGAAGAAGAATGCGTCTTAATAATTTTCCATTTTCCCTCTAATTTCTTTAGAATGGAAGTCGCTACTCCTTTCTTAGCTATTGTTCTACCTTCTCCTTTCTCATTGGGATTTAATACAATGGTATAAACATAGGTTTCTGTGGTAAATGCATAAGCACCATCAACCTGAACATCAATTTTATAATCTGAAAAAGTGAAGCTTTTAAAATGTCCCAATTCTGGACCTAAATGATGCTCTATATAATGCGCATAAGATCCTTCTACCCCTCCCGATTCAAACACCTTTGAATCCTTTGTAAACAACTCAAAAGTTCCTTCAGTCGTTAAGTTTTGTAGTGCGTCCTTGTAGGCTTTCATTACAACGATAACATCTTCTTTATCAGTAGTGTCTTTACTATTCTGTGCAGTGGTAAAATTGACTGTTGCAATGAGAACAGTTACTAGTGTAATTAATTTAAGTACTTTCATAATTATTGTTTTTAAGGGTTATTTATTAACATGTATTCTATTAATATTCGCAATGCCAAAAACCAAAACGAAAAAGCTCAAAAAGACTTCTAGCATTACTATTACTTTTCCTGAAACAGAAATAGGTACGATATCTCCAAAACCTACTGAAGAAAAGGTGATTAAACTAAAATATAAAAACTCGAAAAATAGTCTAATATATGAATTATTTCCTGTGAGTGATGTTTTAAAACTATCAACATTCAAAACATATAGGGCGTAATAATCGAATGAGAATGACAGCACGATTAAGAGAATTAAAACCCCAAAGAGTGTTAACACGTGACTAAGTTTATGGCTTTCTCCAATTATTTTACTTAGCTGAATGAATGTAAGACGCACAATAAAAAAAGTTTTTATAAATGCCAATACAACTATGATATTAGATATGATTGGATGAGTAACATTAAGTGATGTAAAAAAAACATAACTAAGCGATATAACGACAACCAAAGTTGTGGTTAATAAAAGTTTCTTAAATAGCTGCTTGTAAAAACTATTAAATGCAGGTATGTCAATTATTTTTTGCATTAATAACACCTATTTTTTATCAAATAATTGAAGAAATAAAGCTCCTAATACTATAAGCGCTATTACCGCATAGAGCAAATAATTTAACCATTTTCTTAGACTAGTCTGTTGCGTTTTTTTATCACAATCGCTTTTACAACATTCTTTCATAAACTCTGTTAGTTTTTATGTTTTGCTTAAAACAATTTTACACGTTAAATAAAACCTGAGAATGAGAAGCTTGCTGCTATTAACCAATTTACAAACCAAAATGCTTACTTCTCATAATCAAGTAGTCTTTTTCTAAGCTTCTTTTCTAAAGTTTTTGTTTTGCCAGACAAAGGAAGAGAGATACTATTAATCTACTCTTAGGGGAGAATTCTCTCTCCCAATGTACAAGCTGCTATTAACCAAATCAACTTTTATTTTTCAAATTTATTGTGCCTAACTAGGGAAGGGGTTAACACTAACCATCAACATTTTCACCCTTCCCAAACTAGGACTTTTCTAATACCATAAAACGGAAAGTTTTAACTAATAACCAATCAATAATGAAAAGTTTCATTTCCTTTTTATGAATTAGATATTTCATTCACCTACCTAAATGGTTTTATATTATTTATTAATCTCCTTTTGTACTTTTCCACATTTAAGCATTTTACTACCATAATATGGATTTCTTACTTCATCACTTGTACTTAGCCAAGCACTACCTTTATCGTACATTGGGCAAAACTGCTGATATAAAGTGTTTTTTGTTCCGGTAATATCTACCATATCCATTATGTCTTCACTTAAGGTCTTAAAATGCTCACGTTGATGATCTATAGCGCTTTCTGAAATATGTTCTGCGTGTTCTGTAGCATCTTCTATGATATCAGAAAGTTCTTCTTGCTGTTCTTTTGTATAACTGCTCTTATCAAAAGCTTTAAGTGTAGCTACTAGTTTAGTACTTGCGTGTGCTGCCTTTTTAGTGTCATCTCCTACTAAAGCATCTTTTAAATCGAAGTAATCACTAAATATAGCTTCTGCATTTGCATCGCTATTTTTATTCATCATTTTACTATGATCCATTTTCATGTCTCCATGATCGTGTTCCATTTTTTTCTTTTCCTGTGCATTAGTAAAAGTAACTGCTAACAATAATACTGCCGCGATACTCATTTTTAATTTTTTCATTTTTTTTGTTTTTTTGGATTTATTTATAAGTTCTCAATTGTTTTATCAACCCATTGTATAACTAATTCTCTTTCTTTTTCTGAAAGTTTCGCATCCTGGTGAATTATAGTATAAGATGATAAAGGCATTTCATTATCCCTAATTTGACTTGCAATAGATTTTAATTTGCTTTTTTGACGTCTTCCAGAATAATCCCCAAATTCATTAAAATTTAATTCAGACTTTCCTTCATCGATGTGATTTTCTAGCAACCACGCTACAGGTTGTATTTTATTGTACCAAGGATAGCTAGTATTGTTACTATGGCAGTCATAACAGGATGTTTTAAAGATTGTTTCAACTTGCTTTGGTACGTTATAAATTACATGTATATCAGTAATTGGTACAACATCACTTTGATTGCGCTTTGTAGGGATGAATTGTATCCCTACAAACGCTATTAATAATATTATGCCTACTTTTTTAACAACTTTCATTATTAGTTTATCTGTTGTTGTATGTTTCCACAAGTTGACATTTTACTCCCCATATATGGGTTTTTAATTTCCTTTGTTTCGCTTAACCAAATAGCACCTTTTCCATTTGATGCCATAGGGCAAAAATCTTGATATATGGTTTTTTCTGTACCAATTAATGCAATTAAGTCGTTTATATCTGTGCTCAATACCTCAAAGTGTTCTCTCTGGTGATCGAGAGGGCTTTTTACAATATGTTCAGCATGTTCAATTGCACTTTCGGCAATTTCCATATACTCTTTATGGGTTTCACCTGTTAACGTTTTCATGTCAAATTTTGAAAAGGCTGCAAGTAATGCTGTACCTCCTTGTGCGGCATTACCTTTACTGTCGGTAACTAAAGCATTTTTAATTTGAAAGTAAGCATCAATAATTGGTGTCGTTGCTGCATTTTTTTCTGTACTCATTTTAATATCCCTTGCATCGATAGTTTCATCAGCATTGTCTTTATCGTGGTGCCCATCACTGTTATCGTGGGTCGCTTCTTCATCATGATGCCCATCACTGTTATCGTGAGTCGTTTCTTCATCATGGTGTCCGTCACTATTGTCGTGATTCATTTTTGAATGATCTTCATCAGTGCTCATTTCAGAATGATGTTCATTATCATTATCGTTTTCTTTTTTGTTTTCTTTACAAGACAATGTCGTTAGGGTTACAAATGCTATTGCTAAAATCCCTGTTGTTACTTTTAAATTTTTCATTTCTATTTGTTTTAGTGTTAATTTTTTGTTTAAAGTTTTTCAATTACATTTTTAAGCTTAGCAGTTATTTCATCGGCAATTTCCATCAATTGCTTGTTTTCTACTGCCATCATAGAAGCCATCGGGTTAATAGCTGCTACTTCTACAATGCTAGGATTAATTTCCTGAACAATTACATTGCATGGTAACATGGTGCCAATCTTATCTTCTGCCTCTAATGCTTTATGTGCATAGGGCGGATTACAAGCCCCTAAAATCCTATATTTTTTAAAATCTATATCCAATTTCTTTTTTAAGGTTTCTTTTATGTCTATTT
>NZ_CAXBGB010000102.1:0-8996 GCF_963975125.1 uncultured Winogradskyella sp.
TTTGTTGGTATCAGCTAAAACCACACCGATACCTTGTGTGCCTTCCAATAATTTTATGATTACAGGTGGACCGCCAACATGAGCCAAAACCTCCTCAACATCACGAGAATAATTTGTGAAAACCGTTTTTGGCATTCCAATTCCTGCTTTAGATAAGCGCTGAAAACTTCTTAGTTTATCTCTACTTCTAATAATAGCATCTGATGTTACAGTTGTAAAAACATTCATCATTTCGAATTGTCTCACCAATGCACAGCCAAAAAAAGTAACAGATGCTCCAATTCTTGGAATAATGGCATCTACATAATCTAAATAACGATCTTTATAATATACGGTAGGTTTTTCTTGCTCAATTATAATGTCGCATTTAAGAGGGTCGATAACTTCCACTTCATGACCTCTGTTTTCACCCTCTTCGATAAGGCGTCTAGTGGAGTATAGGTTTTCATTTCTTGAGAGAATGACAATATTCATGGCATGTTACGAGCTTAAAGAAGTTTTTGCTTGATGCAATATACTAAAAAAGGAATTCTGATTTTTACAATACTATCAATTAAGCTACCTTTGGTTAAATGCCAGAAACCACCTTAGAAATACAAATAAAAACTCTGCCACATCAACCTGGTGTGTACCAATATTTTGATGCTGACGATACGTTAATTTATGTTGGTAAAGCTAAGGACATTAAAAAACGAGTTAGTAGCTATTTTACTAAGCATCACGATTATGGCAAAACACGTGTTTTAGTTAAAAATATTATTTCGGTTAAGCATATTGTAGTTGAGACAGAAAACGATGCTTTATTATTAGAGAATAATCTTATTAAAAAATATCAGCCTAAGTATAATGTATTACTTAAGGATGATAAATCATACCCTTGGATTTGTGTTAAAAAAGAACGTTTTTCGAGAGTTTTTCCAACGCGACGGGTCATTAAAGATGGCTCAGAATATTTTGGGCCTTATACGAGCATGAAAACCGTAAGGACTTTGCTTGGTTTAATTAAAGGCTTGTATCAATTGCGCACTTGTAATTACGATTTGTCTGAAGCTAAAATTGCAGCAGGTAGGTATAAAGTTTGCCTAGAATATCATTTAGGAAACTGTAAAGGTGCTTGTGAAGGCTACGAAACGGAAGAAGAATATTATGCAAATGTTATAGCGATTAGAGAAATTTTAAAAGGGAATTTTAAGGATTCTTTGCAGCAGTTTAGAGAGCAAATGAAAGGGCACGCGGAGAACATGCAATTTGAAGATGCTCATAAAATAAAAGAGAAACTCGAAGTTTTAGAAAATTACCAAGCGAAGTCCACCATTGTGAACCCTAAGATTAGTAATGTAGATGTGTTTTCAATTGTAAGTGATGAGACCTATGCTTATGTCAATTTTTTACAGTTGAGTTATGGTTCTATTATTAGATCTCATACACTAGAATTAAAAAAGAAATTACAAGAATCTGACACTGAATTATTAGAATTAGCTATTACTGAAATCAGACAACGATTTAATTCAAACTCAAAAGAAGTTTATGTGCCTTTTAAAGTTAATTTAGGTAATGACTTAAAGATAACAATACCTAAACTTGGCGATAAAAAAAGTATCCTAGACTTATCTAGACGTAATGCGATGTATTATCGTATGGATAAGTTAAAACAGATTAAAATAGTAGATCCAGATCGTCATGCCAATAGAATAATGGCACAGATGAAAACCGATTTAAGATTATCTGAAGAACCAAGACATATAGAGTGTTTCGATAATTCTAATATACAGGGCACAAATCCTGTAGCAGCATGTGTGGTTTTTAAAAACGGAAAACCTAGTAAAAAAGACTACCGTAATTTTAACATAAAGACTGTTGTTGGGCCAGATGATTTTGCGTCAATGGAAGAAGTGGTTTATAGACGTTATAAACGTTTGGTTGAAGAAGAGCAGCCCTTACCTCAGCTTATTATTATTGATGGTGGAAAAGGACAATTGTCTTCAGCGTTAAAAAGTCTGAATATCTTAGGATTAAGAGGAAAAATTGCTATTATTGGTATTGCTAAGCGGTTAGAAGAATTGTTTTATCCAGATGATCCTATTCCTCTCTATTTAGACAAGAAAAGTGAGACTTTAAAAATCATTCAGCAATTAAGAAATGAAGCCCATCGTTTTGGGATAGAACATCATAGAAATAGAAGAAGTAAAGGAGCTTTAACCACTGAGCTCGAAAATATAGCAGGAGTGGGTGAGCAAACTATTATTGATTTAATGAAAAGCTTTAAAACAGTAAAGCGTATCGCAAATGCAAAGTTAGATGAGCTCGAAGCTGTTGTAGGTGTGTCTAGAGCTAATAAAATTTATAACTATTACCATAAAGAATAAGTTGAAATTGTCCCAAACATACTACTCAAAGCATAAGCATTCGTGTCTTATTATAATTTTGGTGTTTTTAGTTATGAGTTTCAATCATTTGAAAGCTCAAGAGTCTAAAGAGTCTAAAGAGCCTAAAGTTGGCTTAGTGCTTAGCGGAGGCGGAGCTAAAGGGTTTGCCCATATTGGAGCTTTAAAAGTTATTGATAGTTTAGGTATTAAAATTGATTATATTTCTGGCACAAGTATGGGAGCGATAATCGGTTCGCTATATGCTACGGGTTATTCTGGTAAGCAGCTAGAAGCGATGTTTAATATTCAAGATTTTGACGAACTTATTAATGATGAATTCCCTCGTGAAACTAAGCCATTTTATGAACGTGAAAATGCCGAAAAATACGCAGTTAGCTTGCCTTTCGATAAGTTGAAAATTAGTTTACCTTCTGCATTATCTCGCGGCCAAAACGTCTATAATTTATTATATCAATTAATGTTACCTGTTAATGATATTAGAGATTTTGAAAAATTGCCTATTCCCTTTTTCTGCATTGCTACAGATATAGAAACTGGGGAATCGTTGATTTTAGATAAAGGAATATTGGCAGAAGCTGTTACTGCGAGTGGAGCTCTACCTTCTTTGTTTCAACCGGTAACAATTAATGAGAGAATATTGATAGATGGTGGAGTAACCAATAATTTTCCTGTTGAAGAATTGAGAGCAAAGGGCATGGATATTATTATCGGAGTAGATGTGCAAGATGCCCTAAAAGATAGAGAATCTTTAAAATCGGCTCCAGATATTTTGTTGCAGATAAATAATTTTCGCACTATTAAAGCGATGAAGAATAAAGCTCCTCTCACAGATATTTATATAAAACCAGACATTACTAATTTTTCTATTATTTCCTTCAGTGAAGGTGAAGATATTATTGCCAATGGAGAAGCTGCAGCAAGAGTAAATCTTTCAGAATTATTAAAAGTAAGAAACCAACAAAACACAAGTGTTATTAGACCTGTAATTAGACCACCAGATAGTATAAAAATTAAGTCTATTAAAATTGTTGGTAATGAACGCTATACAAGATCGTATCTTTTAGGGAAACTAAAACTTAGAGGTAATGAAATGATGAATTATAGCGATTTTAGAAAAGGGATTAATAATATCATTGCAACAAATAACTTTGACACCTTTAGATATCAATTAGAACCAACGGGATATGATGGTGAATATAACTTAAGAGGTAATTTAAGAGAATCCGAAACCACAACCTTCTTAAAGCTAGGTGTGCACTACGACGATTTGTATAAAAGTGCAGCTTTAGTAAATCTCACAAAAAAACGATTACTTTTTAATAATGATATTGCTTCTTTAGATCTTATTCTTGGTGACAATTCGAGATATGAGTTTGATTATTTTATAGATAAGGGGTTTTATATTAGTATAGGAATTAAATCGCGCTTTAATCAGTTTAATAAAAATGTAAATCCTTTACTAGCTTTAGAGGAAAATTCACCATTACTAATGGGCTTAAATAAGATAGATGCAGAAGTTTCAGATTTTACAAATCAAATTTATATACAAACTATTTTTAGAAAGGATTTTGCGCTTCGTGCAGGAGCAGAATATAAGCGTTTAAAAATCACATCAGAAACAATAATAGCAGACAATCAGGATGACTACATTGTTTTTGAAAACACAGGCTACTTTGGCTTGTTTGGTAATTTAATATTTGATAGTTATAGCAATCCTTATTTCCCCAAAAACGGCTTTTACTTTAATGGTGATTTTCATTTGTATCTCAATGCTTCAAATTTTAATAAAGACTTTGAGCGGTTTTCAATCGCTAAAGCAGATATTGGTTATGCATTTAGTTTTAGTGATAAAGTTGCCCTAAAAACAGAAGCTAATGGTGGTTTTAAAATAGATGATAATTCTACAACTGCTCTCGGTTTTGCATTAGGTGGTTATGGCAATAACTTTATAAATAATTTCTATTCATTTTATGGCTATGATTATATAGAGCTTTCTGGAGATAGTTTTGTGAAGGCTACTGTTACCTTAGATTACGAAATTTTTAAAAATCATCATTTACTCTTTGCAGCTAACTACTCTAATATTGAAGATGGTATTTTTAAATCCGGAGAGTGGTTTACATCGCCAAATTATAGTGGTTATGCTTTAGGGTATTCTTTAGAGACTTTTCTTGGACCTTTGGAAGGTAAATACACGTATTCACCAGATACTGGTAATGGCTATTGGTTTTTTAATTTAGGGTTTTGGTTTTGACAAAATATTATTTCTTAAAAAAGACACCTTTTCCTTTAAAAAACACATTATTTACAAAATTATCTATAACCATAGATAGCATTAAATCACCACTATTAACACTATTTGTTATACCATCTTCTAAAGGACCACAACCTCTAAGGTAAACAGTGTAATCTATATAAGTGTTTTCAATCAACTTAAAATTTGAAAATAGTTTTGTGTTTAGTTCCTCAGAATTAAGTTTGAAATTAGTCTGATTTATATCTGAAAATGAGAAAGGGTCATCATTTTTGAAAGCGGTATTTACCGAATCTAACTTAAATTCAAATACTATTTTAGATTCTAATTTTATAGTAGAAAAGGAATATTTTTTTTCATCTAAATTTTGAGAATAGATAAACGGAATTGTAATGACGCCGCAAACAAAATATATTATAAATTTCATATTTAATTCTTTTTAAAACGAATTTGATTTATTTTCGAATAATCTGTGATATTTTCAATATATGGCATATCCATTGAAAGGATTATAGTTTTAATCCCTATTTCTTCAAGTTTACCTTTATGTTTAATAGATATCGTGCCTAACTTTTTTAAGTGCACAGAAAATAAAAAAATTGCAAATAACTTCTTATTTTTCATCAATGTAAGGTACAATATATTTATAAAATGAGTCTTCAACAACCTTAGAATAAGACCCTCCTACTAATTTAACTTTACCATTTATGTAAACGTCATTATCAACATCAAGTGTGGTAAAATCAGATGGGTTATGATTTGGTGAAATAACAATATCTTAGTGAAAGTAAAAGGTAATTTCATTTTTTTAGGTTGATAATTGATGATTGAAAATGTGATATGGTTTTTAATAAAACTTGTTTCAGAATCTCACTTAAAATTTTCTGACACATCGAGCATTAACGAATTCAAAAGGTATTTTGAATGAAGTTACATTACGAAGTAGAAGTAATCCGAAATCTCTTAACTTACAACTTACAACTTATAACTCAATTTAAACATCACAATTCTTGGTAAAATAAAAGTTCTGCTATCACTAATTATAAAAGCATTAAAGGAATTCTGTTGCTTAAACTCTACATCAAACAAGTTGGTAGCATTAATCTCAAATCCCCAAGGACTATCTTCTTTCTGGTAGAATAGAGAAGCATTTGCAGTGTCAAATGTATTAGTTATACCTTGGTTTTTATTGTTGTATTTATCAAACGTATAATCTGCTTTAAAGATAAAGTCCTTTAAAAAATCGTATTCGAGAATTGCTTCAAATCGATCATTTTCAAATTTATTGGTATTACCCGAAGCTTTATAGTTACTATAGTCTTTGGTGTAGTTGATTTCTATATTTGGGTGATTTTTAAACGACGTTTCAATACCAGCCGTTGATGAAACCGATTTTGAAATATTTAGATTAACATCATCATTCAATAACTGAAAGAAATCATTATAACTAAAACGAGAGCTCAAATTATAGCGGATTTTATTTATTTTTTTTGAAACGCGTCCGCTAACTGTCCAATTTTGCTCAGGCTGATCGAACATAATTGTAGTATTAAAGGATTCTATGCCATTAAGCTCAGAAACTGTCTTAATCGTTTTAGTACGTTTATTAAAACTGGTGTTAAGATTAAAATTGAGGTTTCTAAATAAACTAAACTTATAATAGCTCAAAGTAGCTGTATGGTACAATTGATTCTCCAATTGATTATTTCCTCTAAATACACTATTAAAGTTAGACAGAATAAAATTATTAGCCAATTGGTTAATCCCTGGAAAGCGTGCATTAAATCGGTAACGAAAATTCAACTTTTCACTATTATTAAATTCTACTTTGGTTGTAAATTGTGGTAAAAACAGATTTTTAGAAAATGTTTCAGAAGCTTCAAATTGTTGTGTACGCCACAAATACCCATGATAAAAAACACCTGGTTTAAAAGTAGCAATGCCAATTTGAAATTTATATTCTAATCCCAAATACGTATCTACAAAACTATAACCAAAATCATTACCAAACTCCGCCGAACTAAAGTTGTTTACGCTTCCATCACTGAGCAGCTGAACATCTTCATTAAAGAAATCATTAAAAGAAGTGTTGATACCTAAACTTGTATAAATGTGGTTAAAGTTATTAAGTACCCAATAATCTTTTACAATGGCATTAAAATTATGCGACCTTGATTTTTTGGTCTGTAGAATATTAAAAACAGTATCATCTTCTAAAGGAATTAAACCTTGTAAGATCTGTTGGTTGGTTAACCATTCTGTTATCGGTTTATCATTCTGAAAATTATACGTCGCTTCCAAGGTTGCCGTGTGCGCTTTAGAGAGTTTACGGCTATAATTAATATTCTGTTTTAAGTTAAGCGAGGTAACATCAGTTAAGGTGTTAATGGTATTATTTCTATTTGGGCTTAGTGTGTTTAGTAAACCGTTACTGTCATTATTTGTCACTTTTACAAACGTATTGTAGGCAAAATTCTCTTTAAAACTTGGGTCGTAATCTATGGTAATCTTGCCAATGGTAAAAAAGTTGTTAAGACTATTAGTAACGGTTCTATCTTCCGTAAAGGGTTCTGCAATATTTTGGTACGCATTTATGGTATTACTTGCTGTTTCTGTTTTAGAGTTAGATGTAATTAAATAGCCACTAATGTCTGTGCTATTAGAAACCGATTGCCTAATGTTTAAGGCACCAAACTGGTTAATATTATCTTTAAAATTTTGATTGTTGAGGTACTTTGCAAAATCACTGTTAAACAAACTAAAATAACTACCAGCATCATCTAGCAGTTTCCCAAAACCACCCTCAAACTCTAAATAATCATTAAAACTAAAGCTTTTAATGCCTTGGTTGTTAAGGTCACCAATAAAATTAATATTAGTTTTTGGGCTGTAATAAAACAGATTAGGATGCAAGAGATAACGATTCTTAGCACCTCCACCAACTTCTACATCACCAAAAACAAACTTCTTTTTGTCTTCTTTTAATAAGATGTTCATTGCCATATCCTCAGAGTCTTGCAAACCTTTTAGCATGGCAACATCATTATAATTATCTAAAATCTCAACTTTATCCACAGCATCAGCTGGTATATTGTTTACAGCGAGTTTACTGTTGCCAGTAAAAAAGGTTTTGTTTTCTACGAGGACTTTGGTTACTTTTTTGCCTTGCACAGTTACGTTGCCTTCTCTATCTACTTCTACACCTGGTAGTTTTTTTAAGGCATCTCTAAGTTTACGTTCTTCTCCGGTCACAAACTTACTTACATCATAAGTAATGGTGTCTTTTTTTACGGTAATTGGTGGTGTATATTTAATGTTAACTTCATCTAATTGGTCTGGGTTTTCTTTGAGTATAAAGTTTTTAATGAAATTTTGGTCTGTAGTGGTTACGTTAAGCGTTTGTGGTTTATAGCCCAAGTAGCTAACCGTAAGCTCGTAGGTTTGGTTTTTTACTAAACCTAGTTTATAACTGCCGTCTTTTTCTGTAATTGCAAATTTTACGTCTTGGTCGTCGGCTTTTGGAATCGCTAAAATATTAGCATAAGATAAAGGATTTTGTATGGTGTCTGTTACTTTACCAGCAACAATTATATTCTGGGAAAAAGAAGAAAATCCTACTAGAAGTACTAGGATTGTTAAAATATATTTGTAATAAAACTGCTTTAGCAAAGTTATCAGTATCAATTTTTTCTATTTGTGTATTGTTTTGAAACTATACGATTAAATTCGTCTTCAGAAATTTTTTTTCCTTTTTCGGAAAAGCTAATATTAATATCCTCCTCGTTAAAGAATTCTATTTTTTTCAAAGAAGTTATGGTGCCATTATTATTTAACTGAAGAATTAAACCCGGTAATCCTCCATAACCATCGGGTCCATAGGGTAATGAGATTTCTGGTGCGTACCACGCTGTAATTTCTAATTTGTGTTTCCCTTCAGAGTTTTCAATAATACGTGTGGTTGTAGCTTTGTAACATAAATAGTTATCAATTTTTAATGTGTCCTTTGATAAAATCCAATTAATATCATTCTTTTCAATCAAAAAGGTGCTGCCCGAAAGTTCTTTTTTGTGAATAATGCTTTTACTTATTGGATTAAAATAAACTTCTCCATAAAATTCAGAAATTCCTTTGACAAAAGCTTCAACTATTGGGTTGTCATTAATAGATAAAGCCTTGACTTCTTTATAAATGGCTTCTGTATTATTAAATGTTAATTGGTATTCACGATTTTTTAAGCTCTTTATTGCCTCTTTCAGATGCTTATTATTGATGCTATCAGTGCTTGAAGACAATTGTTTTTTGTAATAAGCATTACCAACTTGAGCATATATAGAAGTTGTAAATAAAAAAAACAT
>NZ_CAXBGB010000103.1:0-8968 GCF_963975125.1 uncultured Winogradskyella sp.
AGATTAGAAAACACGATATTAGTTGGTCTCTTACCTTCTAATACACAAGGTTTTAAAAGTAAATATCGTTTAAAAAAAACACTTCTTTTTTGCAATGATAAGGTGAGATTGAGGTGTTTTCTGTTTTTAAAATTTTCTAAAAAAAAATGATGAAAATTAAAACAATTCCAATTGTGTTGGTGTTGGCTCTTTGGGGACTTCTGCCTTGCCCCAAAAATTCATAATATTCCCAAATTGTTTATCGGTAATTCTCAATATGCTAACTTTTCCTAAAGGTGGCAGCAAACGTTTTATACGTTTTTCGTGTGCATCAGCACTTTCACTACTTGCGCAATGGCGCATATATACCGAATATTGCATCATATTAAAACCATCTTTAAGTAAGCTTTTTCTAAAGTTTGCTGCATTTCTACGATCTTTAGCTGTATCTGTTGGTAAATCAAAAAAGACGAATAACCACATAATTCTGTAACCGTTTAGCTCCATAATTGAGGATATTTAATTTTCTTTCGTTTGCCACTATAGCACTGTTGTAATGAGCTAGCCGTTTTTTGTAAAGCTACCATTAATGGGCTTTTTTCATTTTTAAAATAAACGGTTCTGGTTAGTATTTGAAGTAAAACAGATTTAATTTCGGTATTTAGCTCTTGCTCATCGTAATGTTGTATTATGGTATGTACAGCTTCATCTACAATGGGTCTAAAAGGTTCCATAATATCATCTGCAAGCGCAAAAGCATTGTACTTACTTTTATGGTGAATACCAAGTGTATTTAGTAAACCACTACCAGATAATGCTCTTGCTGTGGCAGCTCTTAGAATAGCATAACCGTAGTTTAAAAAGTTATTAGGATAATCGCCAAAGCGTTTTCGCTTAAAATCAATTTCAAAAAAGGATTTCCAATAAAAGTTTGCTGCAACGGCTTCCATGTTTGTTGTATCTCCACTTAATACTTTACTAGCTAAAAACTCAAATTTATTGTCTTTTTTTGTAATGCATTTTAGAAGTTTTCCTTGGTTTTTAATTTTTTCTACAATGGTTTGCTGCCATAATTGCTTTTTTAAAGGTTGGCTTGCTACAATTTGTGTTTTAAAGATTTCTTGCTGTATATGATGACTGTTTAAATTAAGAAACATACCGTTTGGTAGGTGAGCTGTGTTACAAATAATTAAAGCAGCAGTATTATCTACCAAAAGATTCATTGCGGTAAGGCTAATATATACCTCAGGATGGTCTATAACTAAAAAGCCAATATCTTCTATTGGAATGCTGCCTTCTCTTTGCTCGTTCTTTATAACTAGCTGCAAGTTCTTAACGGTTACTTTACTTTTACGTTCAATTAAAATAGTTTTTTTGAGCATCTTACACTGTTTTTTGTAAGATATAGCATGTTAAAGTATTAAAACATGAATATTGTCAGGTTTTGGTGCTGATATTCAGGTGTTTAGTATTCGTTAAAATAATCGTCAGAATTAAATGTAATAGCATCATCTAGATGGTGTTTAACACCTAATGAAGTAAAAAATCCTAAGCAATCAATAAAACAGATCCAAAGACAAAGGTCTTTATCCATTTTGCAAAGAGTAATCTATATTCTTCAACTTCATGTGGTAGAGCATAGTGAGGTAATGCCACTATAGTAATATTTTAGTCTATTAATTTGGTTAGGGAAAACTAATTTTCTGTATTCAAAAGCCTTTTTATAATAGAAAAATAATCTTCACCATAGTATTTGTAGAATTCTCCGTTCGTCTTTATTAAAATAAAACCAGAACAAATTTCATTGTCCGGAAAAATTGAATTTTGAACAAAACCATTATCTAGTATCCAATTGGTATTGCTAAGATATTTTTCAAAATAATAATCTTTGGTATAGACAAAAAGGGTTTTGGTATTGTGGTTCTTCGTAAATCTTTCGGATATGTTTTGGGTATTATTTATAAAGTTTTGTATAAATTTTTCTGTCATACCATATGAGATGCAAAAATTTGCTGCTTGTCTATAATGAAGTAAAATAATTTGTTTTTTTTCAATGTTTACATTTAGGTTTTGACTCAAACTAATTCTTACGGAATCTAATTGAGTATTGTTTAATTTCCCAACAAACCCTGTTGCTTTCTTTGCATAAGACCTTCCGTATTTGTTGTGAGGATTCTCTTTTGAAAGAGGTTTTGATTTACAGGATATAACAAGTGTGAAAATACACACAAAGGCTATTAATGGATATTTCATAATAAACTTTGCTAGTTATTAATTATTAAATGCGAAACATCTTGAAGCCTCCAATCTATCACTAAACCACCAGCTAGAGATTCAGCAATTTGTTTACCATATAAATATTCACTTAAATATAAGGCAGCTTCAAATGACTTTGCACCACCAGCTGAGGTAATGTATTTCCATCATGTACAAAAAGCACATCTTTTCTAATATCCAATTCAGGAAACATATTTCGCATAGCATCAATATCGCTTGGGAAGGTTGTAGAAACCACATTATCTAGCAAGCCAGCTTTAGCTAAAACAAAAGCTCCATCGCAATGCGATGTTATAAATTGTGCGTCTCTATCTACTTTTCTTACAAAATCTAATAGCACTTCATCTTCTAAATCTGTATCTAAATGATGTTTTGCACTTGGTACAACAAGTATATCAATCTTTGGAAGCGAATCAGATACATAATTAAAATCTGGCAACAATCGCATACCTTCAAATGTAGTAATTGGGTTATCAGTATTAGCAACTGTAAACACATTCATGGCTTTTATACTATCTCTAAATATGGTGTGCTGAAAAATATCATAAGGAGCAGTAAGCTCTGTGTTATAGGTGCCATCCATAATTAAGAATGCAACATTATAACGATTTGGCTCTAGTTTTGGGTACTGTTTGGGATCAGTTACTGAGAGAGTCTGTTCTACTTTATAAGAACTTTTAGAATCAATAGCTTTCTGCTCTTTCTCAGAAGAATTACAAGCAAACAATAGCAACACTAGTAAAAAAATAATTTGTTTCATTTTATTTATTTGTTAACCCTCTAAGGCGAATTTTTTCTATACTCACCTGCATTAAAAATAAAAAGATCATGCCCATTAGTACAATTTAAATGTACACCAGTTCACAGCTAAGGATGTTCAACAATTTCAGTATTAAAAGTAATACCTTTTGGTTTGAGTTAGCATACTGCCTCAGAAAGATTATCAACTTTAAAATAGAGCGTTATCCTATTTCTATGAGAAAGTGCATCTTCACAATGAATAGAAAATGTAGAACCTCCATCTGTTCATTCTAACCACACATACCATTGTAAGTTGTAAACAATTAAGTTTAAGCCTTATATTTTATAAAATTCTACAGATTTTTAATATCTAAAGTTCAAAATTGTAACTTGATTTAAATTCTTGCTGTTTCATTTTTTAATATGCGTTTTAAATACATTAAAAGTAGAATACCAATGAAGCCAAGACCTACCATAATGTACCATGTGTTGTTATATCCTACACTATCTACAAGTCTCAGTCCAGCATTATGCCCAAAAATATGAGCAATAGAAAATGCCATTACATACATAGATAGGTACTCACCTTGTTTTCCTTTTTTCGCTCTATCTATAGCAAAAGCATTAGAAAATGGAAACGCAATCATTTCTCCTACGGTCATAAATAATAGTCCTATAATTAAAATCCCAATCCAAGAGGTTAGGTTAAGTACATAAAAACTTAAAGCTGTTAAAAGCAGCCCAAAAAGGATAAGGCCAGTTTTAGTATGCCTTGTTTGTTCTAACCATTTAATTAAAGGCATTTCGAGTAAAAAAATAAAAAAGCCATTTAAGCCAAGGAGCAGACCAATTTCTAATTCCGTAAGTAAATGAACATCTTTGTAATACAATGGCATTGTAGAGAAATACTGTAAAAATATGATTCCGAAAATAATCATTGCTGCAAAGAATATCCAAAAAGGTTTGTCTTTGTAAACAGAAGTTGGGTTTTTAACAATAATATCATCGACTGGTTTGGCTACTCGTGGATTTAAAACTTTAATGAGCAGAAGCGTTGCAAGGATACAAGTAATACCATCTACCCAGAATAAGCCACCATAACCCATTGTAGTTATAATGATTCCACCAATTGCTGGTCCTGCAGAAAACCCTAAATTTATAGCTAAACGAACTAGTGTAACTGAACGTGTCTTGTTTTCGGGTTTACTATAAATACTCATAGCTACAAACATGGCTGGTCTAAACATGTCTGCAACAACCATTACTAAAAATATACCAATACAAACACTAGCAAAGGTGTTTAAGAATTGTAATGCTATAAATAAGAAACCAGTACTTAAAAGACTTCTTACCATAACTTTATAATAGCCAATAGTATCTGTAAGTTTACCTCCTATCCATGTGCCAACAACAGACCCTAAACCAAAGGCACTCATAATCCAACTCACATCTTTTAATGTAAATTGTAAATCGTCAGTTAAATAGAGTGATAAAAACGGAATTACCATTGTACCAGCTCTATTAACAAATGTAATAAGTGCTAGCCACCAAACTTCTTTAGAAAGGCCATCGAAGGTGCTTAGGTAGTTTTTAAATAAAGTTTTCATTTTAGGGGTTGTTATAAATATAAAAAGTCTGACGTTAACGTCAGACTTTTAAATATTGTTTAGTAGTATATGAGTATAGCTACAATAGATAATGCGTCCGAACAATTTTCGTAGAAATCACACAGGTCTGCTTTGTATATCTAATGACTTGTAACATTGTTTTTATCTTATTGAGGGCTTAAAATTACAATAAACTTTTTTGAATACTATTTCTAACTTAAAATAAAAGTAGAAAAATGTCCTTTTTTCTTTTCTACTTCAAGATAAAAATAAACCGTAACTAGTGTTATGCTTAATTTTTCTATTCCTTACAAAAAAAGAAGCATCATATTATTTACAGTCATTTCAAACAAGAAGTGGTATAAGTTGTATTTTTGAAATTCAAAATTTAGAAAAATGAGAATTTTAGTAGCCCTTTTAATTGTTACATCTTTTATGGGTTGTAACCAAAAAGAGAAACAGGTTTTAGTTGAAACTCTATTTCAGAAAAAAATGAATGCTGAATATAAAGATGCTTCAAAATCACCACTTAAGGCAAAAGACTTGAAGGTTTTTAAGAGCTTAGATTTTTTTCCGTTTGATTCGGCTTTCGTTGTAAAGGCTACTTTAAAAAGAACACCAGACAGCAAATGGTTTAACATGAAAACTACAAAAGATGGAGTTTCTAAAGAGCGTGTTTACGGTGTTTTAAGTTTTGAATTAAAGGGGCAACCGTTTCAGCTAAATGTGTACCAAGGACAAGAGTTAATGCAAAAAGAAGGTTTTGAAGACTATTTATTTTTACCTTTTATTGATAATACAAACGACTCAACGACTTACGCAGGAGGACGCTATTTAGATTTAAGAGTACCAACTGGTAACACTATAGAAATTGATTTTAATTCTGCTTACAATCCTTATTGTGCTTATAATGCAAAGTACTCTTGCCCGATTGTACCAAGAGCTAATTATTTGGGTTTAGAAGTTAATGCTGGTGTTAAAGCATTTAAAAAGCATTAAGCTTTAACTAAATACATGCCAAGAAAAACAGCTAAAAAACCAACAACAAAACTCGTAATTGTATAAATAGCAAAACTGGCAAAGTCGCCAGATTTTAAGAAGATATGATTTTCATAAGCAAAGGTTGAAAATGTGGTAAAACCACCACAAAATCCTGTAGCCAAAAGTAGCGTTTGACTTTGGGATAGACTTTCATTTTTTGCAGCTAAGCCTAGTATAACTCCAATCAATAAACTACCAATAATATTTACAGCAAAAGTGCCATATGGAAAGCCATTTTCAGAATTATTTAACCATTTGCCAACAATAAAGCGGAGTACACTACCAAAGCCACCACCAACAAAAACCAATAAGAGTTGTTTCATATTCTTTTAATACTCTAATGAGCCAATTGTTACACAGAGCTCAGTCGATTTGCATAACAAGTTCTCAACTGCGCTCTAACTGACAGACGTTAATAATTATTTAATAGCTATATAAATTTCGGTAATCCAATCAGCAGGATTTGGTTTGCGCATTGGATCGGTTAAATAGGTTTCTAACATTGAACCTCCTTCAATCATCTCTAAATTGTTGTCAGAAATATATTTCATTGTGGATTTCCATGCTTCTTTAAGATTCTTGTAATCACCTTTTAGGACTGTTTTTACTGCTCTAAAAGACTCAAGCTTACCAGTTAGAATATCAGATTCGGTAGAAACAATTTTAGAATTTGTTGGTACACCAGTTGAGAATATTGTTGCATCATTTTCTTCATCCCATTTAAGGTATAAAATAAAGGGAGGTCCAGCCATAGTCACATTATGTGTCATCGCATAAGCTCCAACTTCAGGTAGCATTTGCTTCATTTTTTTTTCAAATTCACTTAATTTAGATGATGCTGTTTTATAAAGATAATAACCACCACTGTGTTGGGTTACACCTTCAATATTAATACTATAAACTTTCATTTCGGCTTGTGGTACACTATCGAGCATTGTAAGACCTCTTTCAAAATGAGGGCCAATTTGCTTTTCCATGCCTCCCATTACCGTAGATAATATTTTAAATATAAAAGGCAAGTTCTCACCTTTAATATTCCAAGAGACTTCAGTTGTACCGTTCTTGTTTGGTTTTAAATCCCAGTTAACATCAGATTTTGCGAAATCACCAAACTGCATTTCTTGTGTGATAGATGTCATTGGTACAGTAGCTATTGTTTTCATGGTGCCAACACCATCTTCGTCTTCCCAAGAATAAGAACCACCAACACCTTCGGTTTGTTCTGCAAGTGTAATTACTGTTTCTGGTTTTTCTTCAATCCAAGATGACCACGCTTCCCAGTTCTTAAAATCTATCACATTATTATAGACCACAGATTGTGGTGCATTAATAGTCTTAGTTCTTGTAACGTTAAAAGAATTTGGTTGTACTGCAATGTATATTGAGAAACCAATAATTAAAATAAGCAGTAAGAGTAAGATGTATTTAAGGGTTTTCATATTTAGATTAAATATAGTTGTTATTCAAAGATAGCAATTTTATGATATGTGATATATATGTTACATTTGTGTACAACTAAATAAAATGAATACTATGAAGTTAAAATCAATATTTAAAATTTGCCTGTTAGCTATGTTAATTGTAGCTTGTAAGGATGATGCCAAAGAGAAACCTGTAGAAGAGACTACAGTAGAATTCAGTTTTAATGTAGAGCAATTTGCTGACATTAAGATACTTCGCTATCAAATTCCAGGCTGGGAGAATCTGAGCTTAAAAGAACAAAAACTAGTCTATTATTTAACGGAAGCAGGTCTTGCTGGTCGAGATATTATGTGGGATCAGAATTATAGACATAACCTTAAAATTAGACGTGCTTTAGAAAACGTTTATAACTTGTATAATGGAGACAAAACCACTAACGATTGGAAAGAATTTACCATTTATTTAAAACGTGTTTGGTTTAGTAATGGTATTCATCATCATTATTCTAATGACAAACTAAAGCCAGGTTTTAATGAAGAGTATTTAAATGAGTTGTTCACGGCAACCAATACAAAGCTCGATGGAGCAGCCTTTAATGTGATGTTTAATGATGAGGACATTAAAAAAGTAAACCAAGCAAAAGGAGTTGATAATGTGGCTTTATCTGCTGTAAACTTTTACGGACCAGATGTTACTAGCGATGATGTTATAAATTTCTACAAGACTAAGACATCTCCAAATGCAGACAGACCATTATCTTATGGTTTAAACTCACAGTTGGTAAAAGAAGATGGAGTACTAAAAGAACGCGTTTATAAATCTGGCGGTTTATATGGAGCTGCTATAGACAATATAATTGAATGGTTAGGTAAGGCTAGAGGAGTTGCAGAAAATGATGCCCAAGGCAATGCCATTGATTTATTAATTAAATATTATACAACAGGTGATTTACAGACTTGGGACGATTATAATGTTGCTTGGACAGCAGCAACAGCAGGTAATGTAGATTACATTAACAGCTTTATCGAAGTATATAACGATCCGTTGGGTTACAGAGGTTCTTATGAAACAATTGTACAAATTAATGATTTTGATATGTCTAAAAAGATGGCTGTACTTTCTGAAAACGCACAATGGTTTGAAGATAACTCACCATTAATGGAAGAGCACAAAAAGGATAACGTTGTCGGTGTATCTTACAAAGTAGTAACCGTTGCAGGTGAAGCAGGTGATGCCTCACCAAGCACACCAATAGGTGTTAATTTACCAAACGCTAACTGGATCCGTAAAGAAATAGGAAGTAAATCTGTGTCTTTAGGTAATATTACTTACGCTTATAGTAATGCAGGCAGTTCTGGTAGATTAAAAGAATTTGTACACGATGAAGAAGAACTAAAACTAGAAGAGGAGTTTGGTGGATTAGCAGATAAATTACATACAGCATTACACGAAGTAGTTGGCCATGCCTCAGGACAGTTAAACAAAGGTGTTGGTGAAACTAAAGAAACCTTAAAAACTTATGCATCTACTTTAGAAGAAGGACGTGCAGATTTAGTAGGTTTATATTATTTGTACGACTCTAAATTACAAGAACTTGGTTTAGTTGAAGACTGGAAAAAAATTGGAATGGCTGCTTACGATGGTTACATAAGAAATGGAATGATGACACAATTAATCCGTTTAAACCTTGGTGACGATGTAGAAGAAGCACACATGAGAAATAGACAATGGGTTTCTTCTTGGGCTTACGAAAAAGGATTGGCAGATAACGTTATTGAGAAAGTAACTAGAGATGGTAAAACGTATTTTAATATTAATGATTACGATAAGTTACACGACTTATTTGGGCAGTTATTAAGAGAAACACAACGTATTAAGTCTGAAGGAGATTATGCTGCTGT
>NZ_CAXBGB010000104.1:0-8791 GCF_963975125.1 uncultured Winogradskyella sp.
CCAACGGTTGGTATCCCTCTACCTTTTTTTAGTTATGGTGGCTCTGGTCTTTGGGGCTTTACCATCTTACTTTTTATTTTTATAAAACTAGATAGTAATAAAATTAATGAGTGGTAAATAAAAAAAAGACCACCTTAACAGTAGTCCTTTTTTTTATTTTAAAACCCTAAATCTAATTCAAACTACCTAAACTAGACTTTATCGTTTCGATTTTAGCTAAAGCATCAGCTTCTTTTTTCTTTTCAGACGCTACAACTTGCTCTGGTGCACCAGCAACAAAACGCTCATTAGAGAGTTTCTTTTGAACAGATTTCAAGAAACCTTCTGTGTAATTAAGTTCTTCTGTTAGCTTTTTAATTTCGGCTCCTACATCAATACTACCTTCCATAGGAATAAGGTACTCGTTAGATTTTACTCGATAAGTTAAAGCACCATCAACAGGCTCTGTTACGTAATTGAAACTATCTAAATTTCCTAGTTTTGTAATCACTTCATCAAATGTCGATGTTACATTTTCACTATTTACAACTGAGAACCCAATAGCATCTTTAAAAGCAATATTCTTTTGTTTTCTAATGTTTCTAATACCAGAAATTACTTCAGATGCAAAATCAAACTCAGTAATTAATGTCTCATTAATTGGTTTCGCTTCTGGCCATTTAGCAATAATTAAAGCTTCTTCTGGTGAACGCTCTTTAATGTAATGCCAAATTTCTTCCGTTAAGAATGGCATAAATGGATGTAATATTTTAAGAATATCTTCAAATATTGCATTTATACTTTCTAGAGTTTTTGCGTCTATAGGTTGCTGATAAGCTGGCTTTACAATTTCTAATAACCATGATGCAAAATCATCCCAAATCAACTTGTATGTTGACATAAGCGCATCACTTAATCTATACTTACTGAAATGGTCTTCAATTTCTGCAATGGTTTTTTGAAACTTAGACTTAAACCATTCAATCGCAATTTTGCTAGAATTTGGTTGATTGATAGACTCATCAACTTCCCATCCTTTTACTAATCTAAAGGCATTCCAAATCTTGTTAGCAAACTGTTTTCCTTGCTGACAAAGATCTTCATCGAACATCAAGTCATTTCCAGCTGCGGAGCTCAATAACAAGCCTACTCTTACTCCATCTGCACCATAATCTTCAATTAATTTTAATGCATCAGGCGAATTCCCAAGAGATTTAGACATTTTTCGTCTTTGCTTATCTCTAACTAATCCTGTTAAATAAACATTTTCAAAAGGCTTTTCACCTTTGTATTCATAACCAGCAATAATCATTCTGGCTACCCAAAAGAATAAAATATCCGGTCCAGTAACTAAGTCGTTGGTTGGATAGTAGTATTTAATTTCTTCGTTTTCAGGATTTCGAATACCATCAAAAACACTCATTGGCCATAACCAAGATGAGAACCATGTATCTAAAGCATCTGAATCTTGTTTTAAATCTGAAGCTTTAAGCTCAGCGTTAGAAGTTCTTACTCTCGCCAGACTAACTGCTTCTTCAATGTTCTCAGCAACTACAAAATCCTCTTTTCCATCTCCATAGAAGTATGCAGGAATTTGTTGTCCCCAAAGTAACTGACGCGAAATATTCCAATCGCGAATATTCTCCATCCAATGACGATACGTATTTTCAAATTTCTTCGGAAACAGTTTAACGTCACCAGTTTTTAAAACGGCATCAATAGCTGGTTTTGCTAAATCTTCCATTTTAAGAAACCATTGGTCACTTAAACGAGGTTCGATAACTGCTTTGGTACGTTCCGATGTTCCTACTTTATTTATATGATTTTCAGTTTTTACTAATATACCTGCTGCTTCAAGTTCTTTCGTAACAGCTTTTCTCGCTACAAAACGATCTTGACCTTCGTAATGCATTCCGAAACTATTTAACGACGCATCATCATTAAATATATCAACAACTTCAAGATGGTGTTTATCACCTAATACTTTATCATTCTCATCGTGAGCAGGTGTTACTTTTAAGCAACCTGTACCGAACTCAATATCTACATATTCATCTTCAATAATTGGAATTACTCTTCCGCAAATTGGAACAACTGCTTTCTTTCCTTTTAAATGTGTAAAGCGTTGATCTGTTGGATTGATACAAATCGCAGTATCACCAAAAATCGTTTCAGGACGTGTTGTTGCAATGGTTAATTTTTCATCACTGCCTTCAACTTGGTATTCTAGATAGTAGAGTAATCCTTGCTTTTCAACATGAATTACTTCTTCATCAGACAAAGTCGTCTTTGCTTCCGGATCCCAATTCACCATACGGTAGCCTCTGTAAATTAAGCCCTTGTTATATAAATCTACAAAGGTTTTAATTACGGCTTCATTCATATCATCATCCATCGTAAACTTTGTACGATCCCAGTCACAAGAGCAACCTAATTTCTTTAACTGCTCAAGTATAACTCCTCCATATTCTTCTGTCCATTCCCATGCATGCTTTAAGAACTCTTCGCGAGTAAGTTCGTTTTTATCTATCCCTTGTGCCTTTAATTTTGCCACAACTTTAGCCTCTGTCGCAATAGAAGCATGATCTGTGCCAGGAACCCAACACGCATTTTTCCCTAATAATCGTGCTCGACGTATCAATACATCTTGTATGGTATTGTTTAACATGTGTCCCATGTGTAATATTCCTGTCACATTTGGTGGTGGAATTACAATAGTGTAGGGTTCTCTTTCGTCTGGCGTAGAATGAAAATAATTATATTTCATCCAGTAGTCATACCACTTATTTTCTACTGAAAGGGCGTTATATTTTGATGGGATTTCCATGTTTTGGTATTGTTTTTGCTATGTAACTGACAAAAGTACTTATATTTCTTTTTTTGAAAAATTATTAGGTAACTATTATGGGCATAAAACCCCAAATACTGTTAAAAAGGAATGTATTACAT
Organism: uncultured Winogradskyella sp.; assembly: GCF_963975125.1. Lineage (GTDB taxonomy): Bacteria > Bacteroidota > Bacteroidia > Flavobacteriales > Flavobacteriaceae > Winogradskyella. The sequence goes on from NZ_CAXBGB010000104.1 coordinate 2,929, forward strand.
CTAATTAATTTTGAAGAGAATAAAAAAGGGAGTAGTTTTGATAGTATCAATTTAAAATTAAAATGATGAAAAATTTAATAGCTATTTTATTTGTAGGACTAATTAGTCTTGGATCTTTTTCTCAAGAAAAAGTGGCAAAGATAGAATTTAAGACCGACGTGATTGATTATGGCACTATTGAAAAAGGTGCTGATGGTGTTAGAGTATTTGAGTTTACAAACACTGGCAATGCTCCATTAATTATTTCTAATGTAAAATCGACATGCGGTTGTACTGTACCTAAAAAACCCAAAGGACCAATAATGCCTGGTGAAACTGGTAAGATTGAAGTAAAATTTGACACAAAACGAGTTAATCCTTTTAGAAAAACGATTACTGTCTTCTCTAATGCAGATACTCCAACTGTAGCCTTAAAGATTAAAGGTTTAGTGATAGACTCTAGTAAAACAAGTGTTTTAGAAAAGAAAGAAAAAAGTATGATTGAGCAATAGGCTCTAATCTCAATAAAATTAATCAATGAGCTCTCAGTTTGAGGGCTCATTTTTTTTAAAAGCGTCATCTAGTTTAAACCTAAAAAGCATACTTTCTCCATTACGCTCTATTTTTAATCGAATAGTTTTGCCTGTTTTACCATGAAAAAATTTATTAATATGTGGCAATTTGAAGTTATAGGCTGGCTTACCATTTATACTAATAAGAATATCACCCTCTCTTAAACCTGAGATATAAGCATTTGAAGATTTTCTGACTTCAACAATCTTATATGTCGGTTTTAAAGCTAAAATATAGTTTATTGAATAATCTATGTGTATAGCATTATCTTTATTCTTTGTACCATTATTATTAGACGATGGTATTCTAATTTGTTCTTTTACAAACATGTTTCCGTTATGCTCTAAAATAATACCACTATTGTTATATGTAAATAGTTCTTTATAATAACTATTCTTTTTTAAATATATTTTTTCGTTAGAGTAATCAAAGAAGAGATTAAATCGTCTTAAAATTTCACCTCCCAAACTACCATTTCTTTCTTTGTAAACTCTAGCAGGATTGATAGAAGTAGTATCGGGAAAAGCGACATTGACATCGCTTAATTTAAAGTCACTTAGCTCAAAGCTTTTTGTCTTAGATCTTTTACCATAAATAGACCCACTTAACCCTTTGCCTAGATAGTCTATAAAAAATAAGTCCTTTTTTGGTGTTAAACCGTCTAGTTTATTTTCAAATAACCATAAGGCATCGCTACTTCCAGTATCAACAAGTAATTTTACAATTGTTTCATTACTATCAATTACAACCTTAGCGTCAACGTAAGGTTTTTTTCTATATATTTTAATTGGTACCGTTCTCCATTTTTTTGATGATTTAGGTTTAAAACTATTTGGCTTATGTAGTCTTATAAATTTTGAATTATAGTTAATCTCAACAACAAAATCCTTAAATATATCATAACCAATAATACCATGTACCAAAACTCCAAGCCTTGGCGTAAAATTTATTGTCTTATCAAAAACCACATATAAATCTTTGTTTGTACTTAAGGCGTTTCCTAATTTAATCGCATTATGGGTAGATTTTAATGCTTTTAGTTTTCCTTCACCACCCAAACCATGTAAGTAAAATGTTACTGTGTTTTTTAAATCTAAAGAATCCCGTTCAGACAAATTGAAAAGAATAGGACGACTTACTCCTGTATCTAAGATAAAAGATAGCGTTACGCCATTTATACTAACGGGAATGATTATTAGATTGCTTGCAAATTCAAAATTAATTCTTTCGCTCTCATCTTTATTTAAAAAAAAATCATTCTGAGCTATTGCAAATAAGCAACTTAAAACCATTAAACATAATAAAATATATTTATTTATGGGTTTCAAAAATTCTGTAGATTTTAAATGAAGTTACAAATCTTTCCCTTATAGAATATTTTAATCGTTAATTTTTAAATAAACTTTAAGAAATTTCAGAACTTAGCACTTTAAAACTAACTTATGCCAACAATATCAAAAAAGGGTGTAAACATGCCAGAATCACCAATACGTAAATTGGTGCCTTATGCAGAAGAAGCCCATAAAAAAGGAAAAACCGTTTTCTACCTTAATATTGGTCAGCCCGATATAAAAACGCCAACTGTGGCCTTAGATGCGGTAAAAGTTCATTCACTAGACATTTTAGCCTATTCGCGTTCTGAGGGTTCTGAGAACTATAGAATCAAAATTGCAGAATATTACAAACATAATTCTATAGAAGTTACACACAAAGACATAATTGTGACTACTGGTGGCAGTGAGGCATTACTGTTTGCCTTTGGAAGTATAATGGATGAAGACGACGAAATTATAATTCCTGAGCCATTTTACGCCAATTACAACGGGTTTTCAACCGCTTCTAGTGTAAATATAGTACCTGTAATATCTAAAATTGAAGATAACTTTGCATTACCTCCTATAGAAGAGTTTGAAAAGTTAATTACCCCAAAAACAAAGGCTATTTTAATTTGTAATCCAGGTAACCCAACAGGTTATTTATATTCTAAAGAAGAAATAAAAAAATTAGCGTCAATTGTTAAGAAACATGATTTATTTTTGATTGCTGATGAAGTTTACAGAGAGTTTGTTTATGATGGTATTTCGCATTATTCAATTTTACAAGAACCTGGCCTAGAGGAACATGCTATTATTATTGATTCGGTTTCTAAACGCTACAGTATGTGTGGAGCACGAATTGGATATCTTGTTTCAAAAAATAAAGAGATTATAAAAACGGCTTTAAAATTTGCCCAAGCAAGATTGAGTCCGCCAACTCTTGCGCAAATTGCTAGTGAAGCTGCTTTAGAAACACCACAAAGTTATTTTGATGATGTTATAAAAGAATACGTAAAGCGTCGTAACACGTTAATTTCAGAATTAGAAAAAATTGATGGAGTTAAAGTCGCTAAACCAAATGGCGCTTTTTATTGTATTGCAGAGTTACCAGTAAAAAATTCGGATAATTTTGCGCGTTGGTTATTAGAATCTTTTGATTATGAAAATAGCACTATCATGGTTGCTCCAGCTGCAGGTTTCTATTCTACTCCTGGTGCTGGTCTAAACCAAATACGTATCGCTTATGTTTTAAATGAAGAGAGTTTAAAAACCTCTGTAAAAATTTTAGCTGAAGCACTTAAAGTTTATAAGGACTAATGACTATAACCAAGAATGTTTCATTAAAATCTTTTAACACCTTTGGTATAGAGGCTAAAGCTGAATCTTTTTGTGACATTACCTCTACTAAAGCTCTTCGTGAAATTTTAAAAGAGCAACACTCAAATCCATTATTTATTCTTGGTGGAGGAAGTAATATGTTGTTAACTCAAGATATTGAAGCATTAGTACTTCACCTCAACATAAAAGGAATTGAAGTCGTTAGTGAAACAGAAAACTCTGTTATCATTAAGGCTATGGCTGGCGAAAACTGGCATGAGTTTGTATTATGGTGTTTAGAGTGTAATTATGGAGGTGTTGAAAATATGTCACTAATTCCGGGCAATATTGGCACAACACCAATACAGAATATTGGTGCTTATGGTGTAGAACTTAAAGATGTTTTTGTGAGTTGTGAAGCTATCAGCATTGCTAACCAAACTACAAAAACGTTCACAAAATCAGATTGCAAATTTGGTTATAGAGAATCTATTTTTAAGCAAGAATTAAAAGGACAGTATATCATTACAAGTGTAAATCTTAAACTTACTAAAGTTAATCATAAGCTACATGTGCACTATGGAGCAATAAAAACGGAACTCCAAGCTTCTTGTATTAATAATCCAAGTATTCAAGATATTTCTAAGGCTATAATTACCATTAGACAGAGTAAATTGCCTGATCCAAAAGAAATTGGTAATTGTGGAAGTTTTTTTAAAAACCCAATTATTTCTACGGAGCAATTCACTGAATTGCAAGAAAACTTTCCAGAGGCACCTTCCTATAAAGTTTCGGACACTGAAGTTAAAGTACCTGCAGGTTGGTTAATTGAAAAGGCCGGTTTTAAAGGGAAGCGTTTTAAAAATTATGGAGTACACAATAAACAAGCCTTAGTTTTGGTTAATTATGGGAATGCAAATGGTAAAGACATCTATGAATTAGCTAAACTGATACAGGAAACAGTAAAGCGTATATTTAACGTCACTATTGATGCCGAAGTAAATATTATATAAAACAAAAGTCACAACTTTTGCTGCGACTTTTGCATTTAGAATAATTTTTGATAATGCTATTAATCAATCTTTATTGTAGAAAAAATTATTCTAACCTTATATGCTATTTACCTTATATGGTGTATTTAATTATATTTACGTTTATAAATCCATTTTAGATGTCATAAACATCAGAAAAACAAGATCTTAATATTTTGAATATAACACCTACAGAGCAAAAAATAATCGACTTACTCCAAAAAGAGGACAAGCGTGCTTTAAACCTACTTTACGAAAACTATTCTAAAAGTCTTTATGGTGTTATAGTAAAAATTACGATTAATGAAGAAATTGCCCAAGATGCACTGCAAGACACCTTCATTAAAGTTTGGAAAAACGCTTCAAAGTACGACCCGAGTAAGGCTAAACTTTTCACTTGGCTGTTCCGAATTGCACGGAATACAGCTATAGATAAACTTAGAAGTTTTAATAATCGCTACCAAAAAGAAGTCCAAATTGATACTTCTAACGTATATATCTTACCAACATCAAATTTTAACCAAGATGTTTTGGATATAAAAGAACATGTTGGGAGACTAGAAGAAAAGTATCAAATTGTGTTAGATGCCTTGTTTTTTCAAGGAATGACACAACAAGAAGCAAGTGATGAATTAGACATTCCTTTAGGTACTATAAAATCTAGATTAAAAATTGGATTGCGAGAACTTAAAAAAGTTTATAATCCATAAAATATTTTAATATGGAAACAAAATTACATAACTTTTTAAATTCTAACTTACTAAATAAGTATTTGTTAGGAGAGACTTCCTTTGAAGAATCTAAAGAAGTAGAACACTTTATATCTAACTATCCTGAAGCAGCTTCTGCTTACGAAAAGCTCCAAGATAATTTAGAGATTATTGCGAAGGTAGGCGCCGTTAATGTGCCTAACAATATCTTAACGGATGTTTTAGAATCATTAGACGAATCTAATGACACCAAAGTCATTCAGCTTATACAAAAAAGAAAAACACCTTGGTATAGTATTGCTGCAAGTGCTGCAGCTGTATTATTCGCAGTGAGTTCTTTTATGCTTTATCAAAAAAATCAGCAATTAAATAGTGAAAATAACATTGTTGATGCTGAAATTATGGATCTAAGGAGTGATATTGACAAGAATAATTCTAAACTAGATGAATTATCTAGAGAATTAATGAAGCTCAATAATCCGGATGCTAAAAAATATGTTATTAACGGTAACGATCGCGCTAAGAACTTAAAAACTGTAGCATACATCAATTCGGTAGAAAAAACGTCTATGATTGATGTGATTACTTTGCCGCAATTGCCAAAGGAACAGCACTACCAAATTTGGGCTGAGCTTCAGGACAGAATGGTTAACTTAGGCATTTTAGATGAATCTAATAGAAAGTTAAAACAAATTCCATACATGGAAGATGCTCTAGCACTAAGTATAAAAATCAGTACAAAGGGTGATCACACAAATGAAAATGGTACAGAAGTTGCCGAAATATCGTTGAAAGATAAATAAGCATATCTTCTACTACAAACAAAAAAGAGGCTCATTAAAATGAGCCTCTTTTTTCTCTTATTTTTTAAAGAATTATTCTTTTTCAAAAAAAGTTTTGTGAATAATACCACCAATAATAGCACCTCCAATTGGAG
>NZ_CAXBGB010000105.1:0-8658 GCF_963975125.1 uncultured Winogradskyella sp.
GCGGTTGACAGCGGACATTTTACATAACGGCAAATTATAGGATCAAATACTTAATTATTCACGAATTCCAAAAAATAAAATAGAAATGCATGAGTAAATGCTTTTTTAACTCTGCGAAGCAAACCGTTTCTAGTTTAATGCCCAAGTTCTGCACACTAAAACCATTAATACTAAAGCTTCTGGGATATTTTACATACTTTTTAAATAATAAGATCCTGAGGATATTGTTATTTAAAAACAAATTATAGTCTACATCATATAAAGAGTTCTAATGGTTTTAATATTTAATCATCCACTGGATAATCAAATATCAAAAATGTCCTATAATTTATATTATGTAAAATAAAAATAATTACTTACCCCTTTAATTGTCAAAATCATTAATGTTTTAGAGTGAGTTAAGCGATAGCCTTTAATGATCTAGAATCAATTTTTATAAAAATAACAAAATATTAAATACAAAAATAGCTCATCACAATAAATGTGATGAGCTATTATAATCATGGTGAAGCTATTATTAGATAACTCTAACGTTTACTGCGTTTAAACCTTTTTTTCCTTCAGTTAAATCGAATTCTACTGTATCTCCTTCACGAATTTCATCGATTAATCCAGAAATATGGACAAAATGTTCTTTGTTTGAACCTTCTTCTGTTATAAATCCGAAGCCTTTAGCATCGTTGAAGAATTTTACTGTTCCTTTACTCATATTGTAATATATTATATTTATTACTAAGTACTATTCAACAATAATGCCAAAAATAATTTAGCGCGCTAACTTTCTCAGCGCAACCCATTGCTTAAGCATTTCTCTAGAATCTACTGCAGGATAGCCTAATACCGTTTTACCTGCTGGTACATCGTTCATTACACCAGAACCTGCACCTACTGTGGCACCAGAATGAATGGTTGTATGATCTTTTATAGAAGCAGATCCACCAATCATAACTCCATCACCTAAGGTAACAGAACCTGCAAGACCACTACTACCAGCCATAATACAAAAACGTCCAAGCACACAATTATGTCCAATCTGTACCAGATTATCAATCTTGCAACCATCACCTAATATGGTAGAACTAAATTTAGCACGATCCACACAAGAATTCGCACCAATCTCTACACCATTACCAATAACTACATTACCTATATGCGGAATTTTAACCAAGCCTCTTCCATCATCACTTGGGCGATAGCCAAAGCCATCGGCACCAATACTTACATTATTATGAAAAATACAATGGCTACCAATTATAGATCGCTCTCTAATTATAGCACCAGACCAAACTGTAGTGTGATCTCCAATAGTGGTTTCGTCTAAAATTGTAACATTCGGGTAAAGTGTTACGTTATTTCCAATAACAACATCTTTACCTACATAACAACCAGCTCCGACTCTACTTCCCTTACCTATTTTAGCTGAAGTATCAATAACTGCGGCTGAATGAATATTGGTTTCAAAATGTGGCGTTTTTGGTGTAAAGGCTTCTAATAATTTAGCCATGGCTAAATCTGCGTTTTTCACTTTAATCAACACTCTGTTTTCACCAGGTTCTAAATCAATATTGTCATTAACTATGGCTAAAGCCGCTTTAGAATCTGCCCATAGTGCTGCATATTTTCTATTACCAATAAAAGTGGCTTGTGTATTATTTGCCTTCTGAATTTGCTCTAAACCAGATATTTTATGAGAAGTATCTCCTACAATTTCGCCATTTATTATGGTGTTTATTTCTTGTATTGTTAATGATTTCATGAGTATTTTAATGTATGGTTAATTAATAGACATACAATATACTCCTATAAAAATAAATGGCAGTGAGAAAATTTAATATTCAGATAGGATTTAGATTTACCAGCTAATCGGACGATAATCTTTCAAGAATTTACCAGACCAATGTTTACCGGTATTTATACCATCAAAAAGTGGATCCATAACTCGTGCAGCACCATCTACTATATCTAATGGTGGCTGAAAATCGTGTAAGTCTTGCTTGCGTTTTGCCAATTCTGCAGGATCTTCATCAGTTACCCAACCTGTATCAACAGCATTCATATAGATGCCTTCTTTAGCTAAACTACCTGCAGCAGTATGTGTTAGCATATTTAAAGCGGCTTTTGCCATATTGGTATGTGGATGACGGTCTTCTTTAAAAAAAGAATGGAACTTCCCTTCCATCGCAGATACATTAATAATATGCTTTTGTCCTGTATTGTCATTTTTCATCACTTCAGACAAACGATTACATAATACAAATGGTGCTACTGAGTTTACCAACTGTACTTCTATCATTTCTGTAGTTTCAATCTCACCAAGTTTTAATCTCCAACTGTTGGTTTTTCTTAAATCTACTTGTTGTAAATCTGCATCCAATTCACCTTCCGGAAAAACCTCTTGCGATACCAATGTGTTATCAAAACTATAAGGAATCTGGGATAATTTCGCAGAAGATCTCAGTCCTATTCCTGGTTCTGGACCATGCCAAGTTACAGGCATATTTTTATTAGACGACGCACCTGTTGTTAGCTGTTTTAATTCATCTAAACATTCGGTATGCTCGTTTAGTAAATCTCTAGCAAATTTAGGTAACTCTTCTATTGGTCGTTCTTCGTTTGGCATTAAATGACTATAAAAACCAGCTGGCCGTCTTACAGTTTGCGCTGCATTATTTATTAAGATATCGAGTTTCTTGTAACGCTGTTCTATAAAGTTACAGAAGATTTCTACACTAGGAATATGTCTTAAATCTAAACCATGAATTTTTAAGCGATGTCCCCATTCTGTAAAGTCTTCCTCTTGAGAAAAACGCAATGCAGAATCTACAGGAAAACGTGTCGTCGCTATAACTGTGGCTCCACCTCTTAATAACATTAATGTAATATGGTATCCAATTTTTAATCGCGAACCTGTAATCACAGCAACTTGTCCTTTTACATCTGCTGTTTGAAATCTTTTGGCATAATTAAAATCACCGCATTCTGTACACATAGTGTCATAGAAATGATGCAATTTGGTAAATAAGGTTTTACAAACGTAACAGTTTCGAGGAGACTCTAGCTCTAATTGTTCTTTGGTTTGTAAATCTGCTTCTGGTAACAATTTAGGAGCAACAAATATATGAGCTTCTCGTGCACTGCGGATTCCAGTGACTTTACGTGCGTTTTTATCGCGAGCAGCTTGTTTTCTTTTAGCTGCTTTCTTTGCGTCTTTTTTACGACGAGAAAATTCTTCTCTATTGGGACGCGATAATTGTCCAGAAGCTTTTATTAAAGCTGTACGCTGTGGTTTCGGGATTTCAAAAATCTGATCTGTATCTGCAACTAAACGTTTTAGTATAGTAATACACTTTTCAATCTCTTCTGTAGAAATATCCTTGCTTTGGTAAGTATTATCGTTGCTCATTTATTGTTATAATATACCTCTACTCTATAGTTTATGCTTCTTGAAGTTCTTTCTTAGACTTTCTATACAGATAAGAATTAAATATACTACGTCTAGCAAATCGCATTTGTTTGTCTGAATTTAAAAACTTAATAAATACATTTTTTGGTACTCCAAAATATTCATAAGAACTGCTATCTAAAAATGTAATTTCTAAGAGTAAACCTTTATGTTGAAAATCTAGAATATTAGACTCCATTATTGTTTTTGTATAATCTTCGAGATTAGAAGCTTTAGTTTCTGGCGCAATACTTACTAGAAAATGATAACCATCTATGATTTGACGACTTTTTAATTCTGCTTCTTCTTGTCCTACATCACCATCTTGAAATTTATCAGGATGCCATTCTTTTACTAAGTTTCTATACGATTTCTTTAATACTCTTAAATCAATAGTATCTTCAATAGAAAATAGTTTTTTGTATTCTTTAATACGTTTCATTACCAGTGCTTTAAATTAAGGCGCGAAACTACATTATTTTCAGATATAATAGTCTATTAATCTTGTATTATAAAAACCTTAATCTTCTGGTGAAAAACCATGAATCTCTTCAAACTTTTCATCAAAGTTTGTTCTCAAATACGAACTGAGTTTCTTTTGGTAATCATCTTTTAGCCACTTCAAAAAATTGTAAGTGCTTTTACTAATGCACTTAGCGTAAATCTCTATGCGTTGGTTAATATCGTCTTTTAATAATTTTGCTAAAGCTAATGCATCATATACGTCCTCACTATTCTCAATACAGATTTTTGCATGCTGTTCTATAGAACGCTCTAAAACAACTTTAGAAGATTCACCCTTTGTGACGGCATCTTTATAGGTCTGTTTAATATCAAAATAAGTGTCTTCAGATTTAGAAAACTCATCCTTAATTTCGTCTGATAAATCGTGCTTAAAAGTAGATTCAATAGTTTCATCATCTTTAATTCGGTCTGCAAACCAGTTTGGCGATTTAAAAATTAATTGCCAATCTAAATCCGCTCCCCATGGACCAAATCGATAAAGGTTGTTTCCTAAATCTATGGTCGTAAACATAGCTTTGCTATTTAATATACGAGAGCCACGACCAATCATTTGGTAGTATAAGGTTAATGATTTAGTTGCTCTGTTTAAGATAATGGTATCTATAGTTGGTTCATCAAAACCAGTAGTTAAAATACTTACAGAAGTTAGTATTGCATCTGGTGTTTGGTGAAACCATTCTAAAATCTGCTTCCGCTGCTTTTTTGTTGCTGTATTATCTAGGTGCATAATTGGTAAGCCAGCTTCTTTAAAGGCATAATACACATTTATAGACGTATTTATACCATTATTAAAAATCAAAGCTTTCTTTCCTAATGAATGTTTTTTATAAGCATCTACAAGCTTTTGCAACATTGCAGGACTAGAATATAAATCTTCAGATGATTTTACTGTATAATCACCATTAGAACCAACCTCTAAAGAGGTTAAACCCATATCGTAAGCATAAGTTTCTGCTCGTGCTAAGAATTCGTTTTCAATTAGATTCTCAATCGTTTCACCAGTAATAAGTTCATCGTAGTTATCCTTCATTGGTAACTCTTTGTTAGAACTTAATGGTGTTGCAGTAACACCTAGAATGAAAGATTTTTCAAAAAACTTAAAAAGCTTTGTAAATGAATTATAATGCGCTTCATCAATAATTACTAAACCAACATCTGAGATATCGAGCATATCATCATTCAAACGATTATTTAAGGTTTCAACCATTGCAACAAAACACGAATACTCAGCCTGGTCGTCTAGATTTGCTTTACTATTCACCACTTTGTTGGTAACACCAAAACCATCTAGCATTTTAGACGTTTGGTTACAAAGTTCAACTCTGTGCGTCATTATCAACACCTTCTTGCTATGATTCTTCAAATATTGACGTACCATTTCAGAGAAAATAACCGTTTTCCCACCACCAGTTGGCAGTTGATATAATAAGTGATAATCATCACGCTCTGTATCAAACTTTTCAAAAATTTGACTTATAGCACCATGTTGATAGTCATATAATTCTTTATCGGTCTTCTTTTCTTGAACAGCTTGATTGGTTTGAGACATGGATTATAATTAATTTAATACTTTGCAAAATTACGTTATTTTAAGAGATGTTAAAGCCATTTGCTGTTAACAATATTTGTTTTATTTTAGCGTTCTTTCAGACCGACTAAGAATATTATTTATAAATGAAACACATCTTTTTTTGCTTTGCATTTCTTATGAGTGCGATGTGTTCTTTAGCGCAAGAAGATACTCTGGCAACTTCTATTAAAATAAAACTACCAACTTCAATACTCAAAAAAAAGGCTATAGTTAACGAAATTGAAATTCCCTTAATTTCAAAAAAAGAATCATTAACCATTATTCCAAAAGTTAACATTAAAGCAGATTATTGGAACACAACGGTTTACAGTCCTTACCGAAATACAATTACAGAATTTCCATTAGAAATAACATTTAAGGATAGTATTTACACTTCACCTGTTGCGCATAAAAAAGTGATTACATCTCGCTATGGCTGGCGCAAAGGGAGACCACATAAAGGTATTGACATTGATTTAGTTACTGGTGATTCCGTTGTTTCTATACTTAGTGGTATAGTGCGTTTTGCAAGATACAGTCGTGGCCATGGTAAAACTGTAGTCGTTAGACATTATAACGGTTTAGAAACGACTTATGCACATTTATCACATATTGCCGTTAAAGCAAATGACAGCTTAACTACGGGACAATATTTAGGTAAAGGAGGAAATACAGGAAACTCAAGAGGTAGTCATCTTCATTTGGTGGCAAGTTATAAAGGGGAATATATTCATCCGGATTACCTCTTTAATTTTGATAGCTCTAATACCATTAGATCTGAAGATATTTGGGTAACTCGTAAATGGACAAGACCAAGTTATCATAGTTCTAAGCGTTTATCCAAGTTAAATCTTTTTGAAACTAAGGAAGCTGCTTTAGCTAGTATAGAAAAACAACGAAAAGTATATGTTGTAAAATCTGGTGATACATTATCACGAATCTCTTTACGAAATAACACTACGATTTCGTCGATTTGTCGCACAAATAAAATTAAGAAAACCTCTACCTTAAGAATTGGTCAAAAATTAGTTTTAGAACTGTAGTAAATCGTTTATTCAAAGTTTAATTTTCTGTATTTTGCAAGCTCAATCCAAATTTTGTATTAGAACTTCGTTATGAAGGTTTAAATTGCAATAAAATCTAGGATTTTCTTAATTTGAGCATAGCATCGCTACGGTTAAATTAAAAAATAAAGCAGAGCGATAGATTTTAAAGCAATTTAAAGATGTAATAGATTTTCTAATGCACACTTGGGTTATATAAATTGTACGATTTGAAAGTTTGTATTGCCGAAAAACCAAGTGTTGCAAGAGAAATTGCATCTGTATTAGGAGCCACAACAAGACATGATGGCTACTATGAAGGCAATGGCTATGCAGTAACTTATACTTTTGGACATCTTTGTACTTTATATGAACCTGTAGATTACAAACCCTATTGGAAAAGTTGGGATTTGAATAACTTACCAATGCTTCCTGAGAAATTTCAGGTTAAGATTTCGGATAATGATGGTATTAAAAAGCAATTTAAGATTGTAAAAAGTTTATTTGATAAAGCTGATGTTGTTATTAACTGTGGTGATGCTGGCCAAGAAGGAGAATTGATACAGCGTTGGGTAATTAATAAAGCTAATTATAAAGGGGAAGTACAACGCTTATGGATTTCGTCTTTAACTACAGAAGCTATTAAAGAAGGCTTTAAGAATTTAAAACCCTCTAAAGATTATGACAACCTATACTATGCAGGCTTTTCAAGATCTATCGGAGATTGGCTTTTAGGTATTAATGCTACCCGATTATATACTGTTAAATATGGTGGTTATAAGCAAGTTTTGTCTGTTGGCAGAGTGCAAACTCCTACCCTTGCGATGCTAGTAAGTCGTTTTAAAGAGATTGATAACTTTAAGCCACAACCGTATTGGGAATTACAAACACTTTACCGAGATACACTTTTTAGTTATGAAGAAGGACGCTTCTTGAAAATGGAAGATGGTGAGATTCTTGCCAATAAAGTCAAGGAACATGAGTTTGAAATTGTATCAATTACCAAAAAGAAAGGAACTGAATATGCTCCTAAACTTTTTGACTTAACAGGCTTGCAAGTATATTGTAATACTAAGTTTGGGTTTTCTGCAGATGAGACACTTAAAATAGCACAAAAACTTTACGAAAAAAAGGCGGTTACATATCCTAGAGTGGACACAACATTTTTGCCAAATGATGTCTATCCGAAGGTGAAAAGTATATTATCTAAACTTACTGATTACTCGAATCTTACAGTGCCATTATTAAATCAAAAAATAAAGAAGTCTACAAAGGTCTTTAATGATAAAAAAGTAACAGATCACCATGCCATAATTCCTACCGGAATGCAAACGCATTTGCAATACAACGAGCAACAGGTTTATGACATCATAGTAAAGCGTTTTATCGCTGTTTTTTATAACGATTGTAAAGTTTCTAATACAACAGTTATAGGAAAAGCTGCAGATGTTAATTTTAAAACCACAGGAAAAGAGATTCTTTCTAAAGGTTGGCGTGTGGTATTCGAAAAGCAAGATGCTACGATTATAAGCAGTACAACAAAAGATAAAATGTTACCAAGCTTTGTTAAAGGTGAAAAAGGATCTCATGAACCTTCATTCTTAGAAAAACAAACGAAACCACCAAATCAATTTACAGAAGCTACTCTTTTACGCGCAATGGAAACTGCTGGCAAACAAGTAGAAGATGATGAACTTAGAGATTTAATGAAAGAAAATGGTATTGGTCGTCCATCTACACGCGCTAATATTATTGAGACACTTTTTAGACGCAAATATGTAAAGCGGAATAAAAAACAACTTATTCCAACAATTACAGGAATTCAATTGATTGATACAATTCAGAATGAATTATTAAAATCTGCTGAGCTTACTGGTTCTTGGGAAAAGCAATTAAAGGACATTGAGAAAGGTAAAATTAGTGCTACTGCTTTTATAAAGGGAATGAAACGTATGGTTGATGCCTTAGTTTATGAAGTGAGAAGTGAAAAGGTACAGACTAGGATTTCTTCTGTAAACAATAAACCTGTTGGGAAACCTAAATCGAAGACCAAATCTAAAACAGAAACTATTATTGGA
>NZ_CAXBGB010000106.1:0-8441 GCF_963975125.1 uncultured Winogradskyella sp.
GTACATTCAATAGTGACATCAGCAGGAAGAGAAAGAGTAGGAGGTGTTGTATCTTCTACAGTAATTGTTTGCGTTGCAATAGCAGTATTATTACAATTGTCGGTAATCGTAAATGTTCTTAAAACTGTAATCGGACAGTTATTAGTTGATGTTATAACATCGATATAAGTTATTGACTGAATGTTAAAATCATCAGAAGCATTATAATCTGGATTAGATGCAAATGTAGATTGTATATCACCAGATTGTGTATTGCTATATGAAAACACAGCATTTACATTTGTAATATCTGTAGCTGCACAAGCTTCAATAGTAATTGTTGCTGGTACTGTTATTTCTGGATTTTCGATATCATCGGTACCTATAGTTGTATCAATATTAAATGTACATCCATTGGCATCAGTAACAAGAACTGTATAATTTCCTGCTGTTAAGTTTTCAAATAAGCCGTTGGTTTGCGTTGTAGTACCATTATCAATAGAGTAGGTGTATGGTGGAATTCCACCAGAACCTACTGCAGTTAGGCTACCTGTATTTTCGCCTAAACATTCAACATTTGTTACTTGAGTTATAGAACCAGAAACTTTAACAGTTGGCTCTAAAACCGTAGATTGATTTGTTGCTGTACATCCATTTGCATCAGTTATGGTAACTGAATATGTTCCTGCTATAACGTTTACTAAATCTTCAGAAGTTGCACCAGTATTCCATAGATAAGTATAAGGAGGTGTTCCTCCATTAACTGTTAAATCTACAGATCCAGTACTATCACCATTACATAATATATTTGTTACAGCTATTCCTGTACTTAACGCATTAGGTTCATTTATAGTAATAGTTGTACTCTGTGTACATAATGTTGTTTGGTCAGTTACAGTTACAGTATAGCTTCCTGCTGGTAAGCCTGTGACACTCGATGTTGTGTCTGGCAATGAATCCCATGAATAAGTAAATGGACCAACACCATTTGAAACGACAGCAGTAACACTTCCGTTACTTTCACCGTTACAAACAACTGCAGTTGAGGTACCAGAAATGGATAAATTATTACATGTACCTGGGTTTACTACAATTGTAGCAGTATCTGTACATCCGTTGGCATCAGTTACAGTAACTGAATATGTTCCAGCAGATAAATTAGAAATATTTTGAGTTGTTTCACCACCTGGTGACCACAAGTAAGTATAAGGTTCTACACCACCAGTTGCTGCTGCACTAGCAGTTCCGTCACCTGTACTTGGACCGAGCTCATCAGTTGATGTTGCAGTTATATTTAGCGCATTTATTGGTTCAGTTATAGAAATTGTTTCTTCTACAGGTTGACACACAGTACCTTCTATAGTTACACTAACATCATAAACACCAGCTGTGACTGTATTTAAAGTACTAGAAGTAACACCAGAATCAACTTGACCATTACTCCATGTAAATGTAAAAGTCGCACCAGGATTTGCATTAGAACTAGCTGTTACTGTACCAGATCCAGTAGCATCACCAACACAAAGTATATTAGTAATAGTTCCGATTGTAATTTGTGCATCACAAGTATTAACACATACAATGATAACACTTTGTGTAAGTTGGCAACCGTTAGCATCTGTTACTGTAACAGAATGATTTCCAACAGGAAGGTTGGTTGCATTTGCATTAGTTTGATTACTAGCAGAAGCACTCCATTGATATGTATAAGGAGGTGTACCACCCGAAACATCTGCTGTAGCTTCTCCATTTGTACAGCCTTGAGCTGTATTGGCATCAACTTTACTAATATTAATGCTTAAAGGAGTTGATGGTTCAGTTATTGTTGCGTTTGTTGAAATTGAACATCCATTTGCATCAGTAACGTTTACCGTATAAGTACCAGCTATAACATCATTTAAATTTTGGCTCATCGAAGAATTACTCCATGAGTATGAGTATGGTTGCGTACCTCCAGTAACTCCAATAGTTATGTCACCAGTAGCTTCACCAAAACATTCAACATTATTTACATTAGATATTGAAATACCTAAAGCAGTTGGTTGCGTAATAGATACATTTACCGTTGTATTACAATTATTAGAATCTGTTACAAGAATAGCATAAGTACCAGCACTTAAATTTTCAAATAATCCATTGGATTGATCTGTTGCTCCAGCATCTATTGAGTATGTGTAAGGTGGTGTACCACCAGACCCTTCAACTGAAAGATTACCATTAGAATTTCCGTTACAATCTACATTAGTTTGGTTTGTTAATGAAGCCGTTAAAACATTGCTTGGTTGTGTTATTGTTGCTTGATTCGTTGTTGTACATCCATTAGCATCTGTTATGGTTACACTATAATTCCCTGTACTTATACCAGATAAATCTTGACTTGTTGATCCGTTATTCCATAAAACTGTATATGGAGCTGTACCACCACTAATCGATAAATCAATTTCACCAGTACTACCTCCATTGCATAAAACATCAGTAGTAGATGTGATAGTTGAAGCTAAAGCGTCTGTAGGTTCATTAACAGTAAAATCATCAGTAATTGTACATCCATTAGCATCAGTAACTGTTACTGTATAAGTTCCGCTAACAAGGCCATTTAAATCTTCTGAAGTTGTTGAGTTACTCCAAGAAAAGGTGTAAGGTGGTGCACCACCAGAAGGTGTTATATCTATTTCACCAGTATTTTCTAGTTTACATAATACATTGGTAACTGTTCCTGTAAGTTCTAGATTATCTAAAACGAAAGCAACTGTATTCATATTTTCGCAGGTAGTGAAAGTACTTCTAACAGATAGGATATATGAACCTTCTGTTAAATTATTAAAATTAGGAGAATTTTGATAAGTCCCATTATTTAGAGCATATTCAAATTCACCGCTTATTCCAATAGGATTTGTTACCGAAACTGTGAAATCATCATTAGATGCACTACAACTAATATTAGCTTCTGGAATGGGTGGTAAATCAACAAAACTTAATGTAACATTAGCTCTGTCACATACGGAAGTATTGGGTGCAGGTAAACATACTTCGTATTCAAAAGTAACATTGCCTATAAATCCATTAGTTGGAATATAGTTATATGTCCCGTCAGAATTTAAAGAAAAAGATTGACCAGCTGGTGTTGGACCAGATACAATACTGTACGTTGAATTATCTGGCACATTATTATTGATGCTTAAATCACCATTGTATTTTGTATCAATACAGTTAATATTCTGTTGATCAACAGCATATTTCTGTAGTAAAAAGAATTTACCATCTCCATGATCTCTTGTAGCACCGACAAACTCAATTCTTGTAATACTAGATCCTACTGGAGCAATATCGCTTAGATAGAATAAGGCAATACCAACGGTTTGTCTATTTTCGTTACAGCGACCAGATTTCCAATAATCAGAACCATTTACAGGTGGTCCAAATGTACAATTTCGATAGTCTCCACTGTTTCTAACAAAAGTTTCACCTAATTTTTGTTCTGGGCCTCCTCCTGCAAGAATTCCCCAGATTTCAACATAAAAACAGTTATTTGCACCTCTTTCAGTAACCGCTAACACACCATCTTGATTTGATGGGATTGCGGGACTATAAAAAATAGTCTGTTTTTGTGCGTCTGTATTTTGTATGGCTCCAAAATTCGTACAAATATTTTGACCGTTAGGGTTAGCTGTAAAATAGTGGTTTAAGTTTTTATCTTGAAAAGCGCTGGTAGCATTAGTATTCCAATTGGCAGTACTACTATTACCACCTACATAGGTACCATTTTCTAATATTCTATTTGGATGATGTCCGTCTGGACCAAGTCTAGTCATTTCATAGCTCGTAGGTACAACAAAAGTATTATAAACGACACCACCTATTGTTACAGATTGAATTGTAGCAGCTTGGTTAAGATTTGCTTGCGTATCTGACCACTGAAATGTCACTCCATTTTGTATAGAGGGCGATTGCTGGGCAGATAGCAAGTTTGGTAAAATAACGAATAGAACTATAATCATAGCTCTTGTTATACTTACGACAGAAATACAATTGTATTTATTTCTCATACTGTACATAATAACATATAATGTTTACGATATTGCTAAGTAACATTAGATTCTATAACTATAGATTAAATTATAGCAGATAGACTATTCGTTCTTTAATAATATTGTTATTTGTTTTTTGTTTAAAATAGAGGGAAGTATTACTAACGGAAATGAAATATATAACGGATTAATATATTTTTGATTTGGGGTCATTTACATTAATTTTACAAAACAAAAGAACTGATAACAAAAATCATAAACAAACATTCGGGTTAAAAGGGGCAAATTAACCGTTAAAACGGAATTATGCAACATTTTATCGAAAAAAAACGCATTTAATCGATAGAGCATGAGAACAATCGTACTTGTAAGGCATGGAAAATCGTCATGGGAATATGACGTCACAGATCGTGAAAGACCATTGAAAATAAGAGGTAAGCACGATGCTAAGTTAGTTGTTAATCAATTTATAAAGCAGAATAAAACTCCTAAACATATTTTTTCTAGCCCAGCAAAAAGAGCCTTGAGTACGTGTAAAATCTTTGCTAAATCGCTTAATTTTCCAGAAAAATCTATTGAGATTGTTGAAGATTTATATGATTTCGGAGGTGAAAGTGTCATAAATTTTGTAAAAAATTTATCTGATGAATACGATGAAATAATGATTTTTGGGCACAATCATGCTTTTACCTCTATTTCTAATATTTTTGGTAGTATTTTTATCGATAATCTTCCTACAAGTGGATTAGTGAAAATTAATTTTGATACCAATAATTGGGCAGACATCAAACAAGGGCAAACCGAGTTAATACTTATTCCTAAGGAATTAAAATAATGACTAAAGATAAAAATAGATATATAAATAGAGAGTTAAGTTGGTTGCAATTTAATGCTCGTGTGCTTCAAGAAGCGGCAGATAAAAATGTTCCTTTAATAGAGCGTCTAAGATTCTTAGGGATATTTTCGAATAACTTAGATGAATTTTTCAAAGTAAGATACGCTACTGTAAAACGAATTTTTGAAGCAGGTAAAGGAGGTAAAAGTGAATTAGGTGGTATAAAAGCTGGTGATCTTTTAGAAGAAATAACGAAGATAGTCATCGATCAACAAAGTGAAAGTTTGGGGATTCTAAAATCCATTGATGAAGAATTAAAAAACGAAAACATTCACATTATTAACGAAACGGAGATAGACACGGATCAACACGAGTTTATAAAGAATTATTTCTACCAAGAAATAAGTCCGGCATTAGTTATCATTGTATTAAATGAAGAGATAGAATTACCAGAACTAAAGGATAGCGCTGCTTATTTAACTATAAAGATGTCTAATTCTAATGGAGATGATCAGTATGCGCTTATAGAAATATCTAAAGCGATGGATCGCTTTATTGTGCTGCCGCTTAAGAATAATGCCAACTATATCATTATGGTAGATGATGTAATGCGTCATTGTTTAGATGAAATCTTTAATATTTTTAATTATGAGACAATAACGGCTCATATGATTAAGATTACACGTGATGGTGAACTAGATTTTGATAGTGATTTAAGTAAAAGCTTTATCGATAAATTATCAGATAGTGTAAAAGATAGACAAAGTGGAGATCTTGTGCGTTTTGTACACGATAAAAGCATCGATAAAGACACATTAGCGTTTTTATTAGAACGTATGGAGATCGATGATAACGATAGTATTATACCAGGTGGTCGCTATCATAATCGTAGAGATTACATGGGTTTTCCTAGTTTAGGAAGAACTGACTTACTTTATGACAAAATTAAACCACTACCTGTTAAGGGTTTAAGCTTGCAAAAAAGTATTTTTAAAACTATTGCTAAAAAAGATTACCTAGTTTATGCACCATACCATACCTTTTCTTATATCGTTAAGTTTTTGAGAGAAGCTGCGTTAGACCCAAAAGTAAAAACTATAAAGGTTACTATTTATAGGCTTGCACAGATATCTCATGTTGCAAGTTCACTCGTTAATGCAGCAAAAAATGGTAAAAAAGTTACTGTTTCTATTGAGCTTAGAGCTCGTTTTGATGAGGAAGCTAATATAAATTATGCTGAACAGATGCAAGATGCTGGTGTAAAGATGCTATTTGGAGTTTCAGGTCTAAAAGTGCATTGCAAAATGTGTGTTATAGAACGCGAAGAGAATGACAAATTAGTACGTTATGGATTTGTAAGTACTGGTAATTTTAATGAATCTACTGCTAAATTCTATACAGACTTCACACTTTTAACTGCAAATTCTAAGATTCTTAAGGATATTAATAAAGTGTTTAACTTTTTGGAAGTCAATTATAAAATCAATCGATATAAGCATATAATTACATCGCCACACTATACAAAATCTAAGTTGTTCGCTTTAATTGATGATGAAATTGAAAATTCTAAAAACGGAAAACCGACTTATATAAAACTAAAAATGAATAGCATTAGTAGCTATAAAATGATAGATAAGTTATATGAAGCAAGCAGAGCTGGTGTAAAAATACAAATGATAGTTAGAGGTCTTTGTTGTTTAGTGCCAGGTGTTAAAGGAATGAGTGAGAATATTGAAGTTATAAGTATTATTGACAAATTTTTAGAACATACACGTTTGTATATTTTTTCTAATAACGATGATCCTAAAATGTATATATCTTCGGCAGATTGGATGACTCGTAACATTGACAATAGAGTAGAGGTTAGTTGCCCAATTTATAATGTAGATATAAAAAATGAATTGCAAGATTTATATAATATCTGCTGGAATGATAACGTAAAAGCTCGTGTTATTAACGAAACTCAAGACAATTCTTATCGAAAAAACGATGGAGCTAAAGTAAGAGCGCAATATGAAACATATAAGTATTACCTAAATAAATTTGAAGGATAAGATGCTGAAAATACAAAAATACGCAGCTATAGATATCGGATCGAATGCCGTAAGATTATTAATTTCTAACATCATAGAACAAGATGGTGAATCGGTTGTTTTTAAAAAGAATTCATTGGTCCGTGTGCCAATAAGATTAGGAGCAGATGTGTTTGTAAACGGAGAAATATCCGAATATAACCAAGAGCGTATGGTAGATACGATGATGGCATTTAGTCTAATAATGAAATCTCATGGAGTAGCTCGTTATAAAGCCTGTGCCACTTCTGCAATGCGTGAGGCGAATAATAGTAAGTCACTCTCCAAAAAAATATTCAAAACCTGTGGTATAAATATTGATATTATTAATGGTGAGGAAGAAGCAGCTATTATTGCAGCAACAGATTTGAATACTTTTATAGACCCAAATAGAACGTACCTCTATGTAGATGTAGGTGGTGGAAGTACCGAATTTTCAATAATTCATAATGGTGAGAAGGTAAAATCTAAGTCTTTTAAAATAGGTACAGTAAGATTATTAAATGACATGGTTAAAAATGAGATATGGATAGAATTAGAACGATGGGTTAAAGAAAACACCAAACAGTATTATAAGATAGAATTGATTGGTTCTGGTGGAAACATAAATAAAATATTTAAAATTTCTGGTAAAGACCCAAGCAAATCACTGACGTATTTCTATTTGGCAAGTTATTACAAGATGCTTCAAGATTTCTCTTTTGAAGAACGAATAACAAAGTTAAACTTAAATGAAGATAGAGCAGATGTTATAATTCCGGCTACACGTGTTTATCTTTCTGCAATGAAATGGAGTGGTGCAAAAGATATTTATGTGCCAAAAATAGGACTATCAGATGGTATTATAAAAAGTATGTATTATGAAACTGTATCTAGCATAGTAGTTTAGTAATCATCTGAACTGTAGTTTTTGCCTAGCAATTTTTTATAAAAAACTATAAATTGCAAGAAATTTTAGAATTTAAAATTATATTAGCCGTCTCAAATTAAATATTATGAAAAATTATTTACTTGCTTTATTATTTGCTTGTTTTACAACTGTTTCTATGTCTCAAGAGATTAGATATGGTGTAAGAGGGGCCCTTAATGTATCTAACTTAGACTTTGATCCAGATGCTACATTCGAGAACCAACATCGTAACGGTTTTGCTTTTGGAGGTTTTGTAGATTTCGGTTTAACAGAAGATGTTTCTCTTTTTACAGAATTACAATGGTCTGCAGAAGGTGGTAAGGATGAATCTATTAGAGCTGACTATATTCAGCTACCAATATTATTAAGGTTATCTGTATCAGACCGTTTAACAATAGGAGCAGGACCGCAAGTTGCTATAAAAACGTGGGAATTTAAAGATGCATTCGCAACTTTTGCTTTTTCTGGTGTTGCTGGTTTAGAATATATGATTACAGATGAATTATTTGTAGATGCAAGACTCTCTTATGGATTCTCTAATGTTTTAGATAAAGATTTAACGGATGTTACAGCTAAGAATCATGTAATGCAATTTGGATTTGGTATTAAAATCTAAA
>NZ_CAXBGB010000107.1:0-8294 GCF_963975125.1 uncultured Winogradskyella sp.
TCCTGCCACCCCGACTTCAGTTAAAAAGCTTAGTTTTTACTAAGCTTTTTTTTATTCTATTCTTATATAATTTTCAGAATAGATGCGATTACCATCCTCATCCAATTCAATTTGTTCAAAACGATCTGGATGTAATTGAAGCTGAAAATTAAACTCTTTGCTTTCTGCAATTACTTCATTCATAAATGTAGAGCCAAATTCTAAAACTTCAGTAAGGATGCCATCTTCAAAATTGTAAGATCCATATCCGAAAAATTCAATTGAATCTGCAGGTCTCTGTTTACTCCACATTACTTTTGTGTCTGAATACATTTTTATTTGTCTTGAAATGGTATTGTTAGAAAAGGAATCGACAATAATATTGTTTTGGTAATTGTAAAACCCTTTAAGTTCCCATGTTCCTTTAAGGCTTAATTTATTTTCTATAGAATGATCTACTATTTTTTCATTGCTTTTAACATTTTCTCTACAGGAAGAAATTAAGACAAAAACAAGGCTTAAAATAAAAAATTTAGATTTCATGATTCAAAAATTTTAGCTGTTAAACACCTATAATTTACAAAATTAAACTTAGAATTTGATACGATTCAAAATAATTATACTGTCATTACAAGTGTTAATAACTTCTATGTAAGGATTTGCTCAAAAAAACTACTTTTGTTTTGTGATAAAACATAAGATATGTCTGATACAATTGAAAAAGTAAAATGTTTAATAATAGGTTCTGGACCTGCTGGATATACAGCTGCAATTTATGCCTCTAGAGCTAATATGTTCCCTGTTCTATATCAAGGAACACAACCTGGTGGTCAATTGACTACCACAAATGATGTTGAAAATTTTCCTGGATATCCTGACGGTATCACAGGGCCAGAGATGATGATACAATTACAAAAACAAGCTGAACGCTTTGGCGCAGATGTGCGGCATGGTTGGATAACTAAAGTTGATTTCTCTGGAGATGTTCATAAAGTATGGGTTAATGATGAAAAGGAAATTCATGCATCTACTATTATTATATCAACAGGTGCTTCTGCAAAATATTTGGGCTTACCATCTGAACAAAAATATTTAAAGTTAGGTGGTGGCGTTTCTGCTTGTGCCGTTTGCGATGGTTTCTTTTATAGAAACCAAGAAGTTGTACTTGTTGGTGCTGGTGATTCTGCTGCAGAAGAAGCTCATTATTTATCTAAACTTTGTAAGAAGGTGACAATGTTGGTGAGACGAGACGAATTTAGAGCATCTAAAATTATGGCTAGCAGAGTTAAGAACACAGAAAATATTGAAGTTCTTTTTAATACTGAAACAGATGAAGTTTTAGGTGATGGACAAGTGGTAACAGGTGTGCGTGTATTTAATAATAAAACTAAAGAAAAGCACGATATCGAGGCAACAGGGTTCTTTGTTGCTATTGGTCATAAGCCAAATACAGATATTTTTAAAGATTATTTAAATCTTGATGAGACTGGTTATATCATTAATGCTGTTCCAGGAACTAGTAAAACAAATATAGAAGGTGTGTTTGTAAGTGGTGATGCCTCAGATCATGTTTATAGACAAGCTATAACTGCTGCTGGTACTGGCTGTATGGCAGCTTTGGATGCTGAGCGTTATTTAGCAGCTAAAGACTCGACTTTTGAGGTGGTAACACCAAGTTATAATTAGTAGATAGCAGATACAAATAATAAAGCCGAAGTGATTAACTTCGGCTTTATTATTTGCTACTATATTTTTAGCGTTTCTTCTTTTGCAGTTTTGCAGTGTCTTCAAATTTTGTTATTGATATAGCTGGACTTCCAAATAAGTAAATTTCGCTATTGCCAGAGGCGGCAATTAATATACTTTCAGCTACCGAAATAGTTAAGTCGCTATTTTCTTCTAAGCTCACATCGGTCGTTTTAACATCGAATTTTGCACCATTAAAGTTTGTAGAATTCTCTAATCGAATAACAGAACTGTTTGCAGAGCCTTCAATCACAGCATCAGAGCGTAAGTATAAATCAAAGTCAGCTATTTTACTGTTTATTAGTGCATCTAATTTACTATTGTCGCTAAGTTCTATCTTTGTAGAATCTGCTGTTAGATTAAGTCTTGTTTTAGATTTCCCTGAACTTTTATATAAAAATTTTTTAGCTTTAATATTCAAATATGCTCTCGAGTTATCTGAAGTCGTTAGTGTTACATCTCCTAACTCCATAGAGGTTAAAGATCTTACTTCTCCATCACCTTTAGTTTCGATATTTTTTAATGCGTCACCATAGTTAACTGTAATACTTAGTTTCTTTTTAGAAGTAATACGAGTTGTTTCTACAAAAGTAAGTACGCCATCTACAACTTCGAACTGAATGATATCATGTAAATTATCATCAGTTTCAACATTAACAGATGGTTTACTGTTGTAAACGATTTCTATTGAAAAATCACCGTCAACTACGATAGTGTCAAAATCATCTATATAAGTTTGCTTAATGGTTACGTTTCTGTCACCTTTAATTTTATCTGTTGATTGTGCAGTTGTCATTGCTGTACTAACAATCATAAAAATTAGAATGAGTACTGTTTTTTTCATTTATATATCTATTATACTTTAAATAAGACACAAATCATTTAATTGGTCACTTTTAAAGCTGTTAAACAAAGATATACAAAAACCATCCCAAACTCTATAAAGAATTTGAAATGGCTTTTAATTGATTGGTTTTAAGTATGATATATGTTTGTTAAATTCTCTATCTATTTAAGGTTGATTGAATTTATTGCTGTCTAACACTTCCAGAAGAGCTGTCAGATTTGTTTACTTTTTCAGGATTTCCAGAATATCTTACATCTCCACCACTAGTAGCTCTGGCGGTTAGTTCTTTTGAGGTGTTCACTGAAATATCTGCACCACTTGTTGCCTATACATTCGACTTTTCTGAACTCAAATTTCTGGCGTCAATGTCGCTTCCGCTTGTAGCACTAGCAACCAAAACATCTGTGGTACCGGTAATTTTAATATCGCTACCACTTGTAGAATGGCAATTTAGTGTTTGAGTATTAACGTCTAATTTCATATCTGCTCCACTAGTTGTATTTAGTTTTAGGTCATCAACTTCGATTGTGTTGGTTGAGTACACATCACTACCACTAGTTGCTTTTATTACAGAAATATCAGAAATATTTAACATTATCTTTTTTGAAGCTGCTCTTCGAATATTCTCAGTAGTGTATATTCTTAAAACATCATTTTCTACTTCCGTCATAATAAGATCAAGAAGATTTTCGTCTGCTTCAATACTTAAGGATATATCGTTAGATTGTGTAATGTAAAGGTCTAGTCCTTGACTCACTTTTACAGAGCTAAATTCGCTAGAAATATTTCGGTTTACGCTTACTACATTTTTGTTGCCATCTACACCTTCACCTAAATTCATAGAAAAATTGCAGGATAGCATCAATATGCTGATAATACTTGTAATAATAACTCTTATTAATGTGCTCATGATTTCTGGTTTTTTTGATTGTTTGTTTTTTGATTGATGATTTACACTACAAATATCTGTAGAGTTTTAGTTGATTTAAATTTAATACTACTGAACTGTTGAATTTATGGTCTCAATTGTCATTAATTTCTAGATCAACACCATCTTCGTCTATTTTAAGGCTAACCTCAGGTTTGTCTTCATTAGACGATGTTTCACCAGTAATGGTTTCAATAATTTCGGTTGCTTCTTCAATAAATTCTTTTTCATCTTCATCATCTTTATTAATACAGTCTATGCATTCCGTATCATCTTCTATTATTTTTAGATATTGTTCTTCCATACCATTATCTAATATATCATTATAGTAACTTGAGTTTCTATGGAAGCTGTACGTATTATCATCTGCATATAACACTGTACCTTCTGGCAAATAGAGTATAATTAGCACTTCTTGCTCGCTAAACTTGTTGTCTATATCTGTTGATAGAAAAGCATTAAGTTGTAATTCATTATTAACTAAAGCGTAATTGTAATTAATATTTTTTGCTCTTGTTCTAGCTACATTGTAATTACTTCCATTTGCTTCTTTTTCGATGATTATTGTTGCTAAAGAATCTTTAGTAGATCTAACAACTAATCTAATGTCTGACGATGTTATCGTACGACCATTATCCTCTTCGGTAATGTTGTAGTGGTTATCATGTCTATTAAAATAATCTCCATAACTGTAGTTCCCCATCATTTTTATTTTAAGGGTGTCATTAGCTTTTACATTTAACTGCTCTTTAACCGTTACTTTGGCATCAAAGGCATGTTCGGTCGCTTGTTTTACTCCTGTTATTACTAAACCAATAATAGCCATTAACCATAATCCTAATAGTGTAAATTTCGCAATGTTACCAATAGACTTTAGGTTGTTTACTAATATTTTGAGACCTAAATAGAACACAAAGAAAAATGGGATTCCTACGGCAAAGAATAATAGCATTGCCATTAACCACATTGGTATATTAGCAGCATTCGCAGCATCTATAAAATCCATTGGTGGGAAATGAACAGCATCTGTTATACCAACAGTAAAGAAAGCAACAATTAATGCGATTAAGGTACTAATACCAACAATGATTAAGATAATACCAATAAACTTTGCTAATACTTTAAGAAAGAACATTATTATACTTCCGATAGAATCGAAAAAGGTCTGAGAGCTCGATTTTAATCGACTGCCTTGTTTTTGAAAATCGACACTTTTTACCGTATCTGAGATGTTATCAGAAACATTATCGAAACCTTCTTTTAGTTTATCTCCATGTTTTTTAAAATCGACACTTTTTACGGTTTCTGAAACGGTATCAATGCCATCTTTAATTTTTTTTTCGATGTTACTGATATTCACTGCATCACCCGACATAGTAAGCTTTTCAGCCGTCGTACTAGCTTCTGGTACTAATGCCCAGAAAATTAGATAGATAAAAATAAAAGTACCACCAGAGCCTATGGCTAATAATAACCAGATTAAACGTAACCAGATCGATTCTATTCCAAAATAGTGACTTAAACCTGCCGCAACACCACCAATATATGAGTTGTCTGTATCTCTATATAGTTTTTTAGATGGTTTAGAGCTTTGTCTTTGTCTTGGTTGTGGTTCATCTTCAAAGATTTCGTCATCCACTAAATAGTCTTCAGGTTGTCCCATTATGGTAATCACCTCATCGACTAATTTAACGCCAACGACTTGCTTTTCGTTTTGAATACGTTCTGCAAATAATTCTGCAATACGTGCTTCTATATCCGAAATAATTTCCGAACGACCTTGAGAGTCTGTAAATGAACGTTTTATAGCCTCAAGATAGCGTTGTAATTTAAGGTATGCATCTTCGTCTATGTGGAAGAATGTACCTGCTAAATTTATATTGACTGTTTTATTCATTTCTTTGTTGTTTTTGTACTGGTTACTAGGTTTACGGCATTTTGTAGTTCACTCCAAGTTGTGTTTAACTCATTAAGAAACAGTTTTCCTGTCTCTGTAAGACCATAATATTTTCTTGGTGGTCCAGAGGTGGATTCTTCCCAACGGTAATTGAGTAATCCAGCATTCTTCAATCTTGTTAATAGTGGATATATTGTTCCTTCTACAACAAGCATTTTTGCGTCTTTTAACGTGCACAGAATCTCTGCAACATAGGCATCATCATCCTTTAAGATGGATAAGATGCAATATTCCAGCACACCTTTACGCATTTGTGCTTTTGTGTTTTCTATTTTCATATTAAGAGTGTCTTAAATTTAATTAAACTGTTCATTTTTTGATTGATTTGATTGTTGATGAATGTTTTGTTTTACTTTAAAAAATTGATGGTCAATGGATATTTATATAAGTTGCCATCCCTTGCAGATAAGCTCGCTTTAACAATAAGAGCTAATTCTATAATAAATGCTATGATGGCTAAGGCTCCTAATCCACCTCCTATATATAATAGAGCAGAAGGTTCACCTACATTGATATGAAAATTATGAAAGCCATGAAAATCGATAACATCTAAACCTCTAAATAATTTAAAGATGAAAAATGGAACACTTATAGTTCCTATAATAATAGCATAAAGCAAAACACTAATTTGAAAATTGATGGCTTGCTTTCCATGCTGATCTATAAAGTCTGACTTCCCCTTATTGGCTGCCCATAATACAATAGGCCCAATGAAATTTCCAAAAGGAATTATAAATCTTGAAAAGGTCGAAAGATGTATAAATGTTGCTAAATTTTTATGATGATTGTCTACCATTTTTAAAAGTATATAATAGTTGCTTATACAAATATATGTCTTTAAAAAGGTATTATGTTACGCATAGTACTATAAATTAACATTTTTTTAACATTAGTTAGGTTGGATAATTTGAATTATTTTAGTGAAAATTATAATAAAACAGATGAATATATCTCCTTCAAAACTCAATACATTTCTAATGTTTAAGCTGCCTGCAGCATATATTACAGGTGTACGAACAAAGCATATTGATGATACAACTTGTGTTGTTTCTGTAAAACATCGTTGGATTAATCAAAACCCATTTAATTCTATGTTTTGGGCAGTACAAGGTATGGCAGCAGAGTTAACAACTGGTGCATTAGTAATGAAAAAAGTTAAAGAAACAGGTAAAAACGTATCCATTTTGGTGGCTAATAATAATGCTTCATTCACAAAAAAGGCAACAGGACGTATAACCTTTAAATGTGAGGAAGGTTTAAAAATAGATGAAGCAATTACTAAAGCTATAGAAACAGGAGAAGGTCAAACGGTTTGGTTAAATGCAAATGGCATAAATGCAGAAGGTGTACAAGTCTCTTCTTTTAATTTTGAGTGGACGTTAAAAGTAAAATCGTAATGGCATTGCGAGTGAAGCGTGGCAAATGCAAAGCATTCACGAATACTTTTAAAAAACAATAAAAAAGTAGGTGAGTAATCTCATCATATTGTAGAAGATTATGTAACAAAAGCATAATTATCACAACATATATGCGAATCAACTTGGGCTGAATTTATTTCAGTATCTTAAACATAAACAATTTAGCTATGGAAAAATTACCAGATTTTAATGATAGAAATGCACACGAAATAGACTATCGTATTTACGGAGAAGAAATGCAATATGTAGAAATAGAATTAGATCCACAAGAAGGAGTGATTGCAGAATCTGGTAGCTTTATGATGATGGACGATGGTATTGAAATGGATACTATTTTTGGAGATGGTTCTCAAAAGGATACTGGCTTTTTAGGTAAGATATTAGGAGCAGGTAAGCGTATTCTTACTGGCGAAAGTTTATTTATGACGGCTTTTTATAATAATCTTACTGGTAAACGAAATGTGTCTTTTGCTTCTCCATATCCAGGAAAAATTATTCCTATTGATTTAAATGAATTTGGAGGAAAGTTTATCTGCCAGAAAGATGCATTTCTTTGTGCAGCTAAAGGCGTAAGTATTGGTGTTGAGTTTTCTAAAAAACTCGGAAGAGGACTTTTTGGAGGTGAAGGCTTTATAATGCAAAAGCTAGAAGGCGATGGTATGGCATTTGTACATGCTGGTGGAACAACAGCAGAAAAGACTTTAGCAGCTGGTGAAACCTTGCGTGTAGATACAGGTTGTATTATTGGTTTTACACAAAGCATAGATTACGATATAGAATTTATTGGCGGTATTAAAAATTCCATCTTTGGTGGTGAAGGTTTATTCTTTGCAAAATTACAAGGACCAGGAAAAGTTTATATTCAATCTTTACCATTTAGCAGATTAGCAGGTAGAATATTAGCATCTGTGCCAAGAGGAGGAAAATCTAAAGGAGAAGGCACTATCCTAGGAGGTCTGGGTGATTTATTAGATGGCGATAATAGATTTTAGATTAACCTAATAATAAGTAAATCAATAGATTAAATTGTATGAATTGTCTGTAATATTTTGATGTACTCATCGTGTAATTATCAACTTTTAACATAACAACTTGTTAAACTTTAAGTGATTTTTAAATCTAATCTATTTTTTTTATACCTTAGAGAAGAATTTAAAACAAAAGCCTATTCTAAAATCTACCTTTCGTTAATCTTAAATACCTATAACAAACTATGGCGAGAGCAATGTATGAGTACACTAAGACTGTACTAAACAAAGTGAGTTTTGATGCGACATTATTCTGTAAGGAAGTGCAAAAAGCAGTAAGACGTTTACTGCCTCATGAATTAGAAGACCTTAGAATTTTTATTGAGTCTCTAATTAATCAAAACCCAGAATTAAATCAGTGTTTAATTTATTTAAAAGCATAGAAAAAAGC
>NZ_CAXBGB010000108.1:0-8186 GCF_963975125.1 uncultured Winogradskyella sp.
GTTTTCGGACTGAATTCAGGACAAGCATTTGCAGGAGTCATTGGTCCATTAGTTGAAGTGCCTGCTTTGATTTTATTGGTTCGCGTTTCCTTTTGGTTACGGAAAAAATATTACGGAAAAACCAGTGCTTAAAATAATTTAAATTTGCAATTACATACATGTTAAAATTGATTTTGTGTTCGTCATGTTTCATATTTCGAAGTAACCAACAATACTTACGTTTAAAAATACTGAAAGCGAAATTTTGATCTCACAGTCCCTATAATTTTGGGATAAACGAAGCTTAAGTAGTAAAAAGAGAGTAAGTTATCTTTATTAACGAAGTTAAAACTTCTATTTTTATATTAACCTTAATACACTCTTCTGTACTTTCAAATAAATACTTAAATTTAAGACATGTATAATTAATTGCTTTTTTAATGCCTTTTTATGAATATAATAAAAGCACAAATAGATAACTTAAAAGATTTAGTTCCATTGTTTAATGGTTACAGAATGTTCTATAAACAGTCTTCAGACAAGGATGGTGTTCATCATTTCTTATTAGAGCGATTAAAGAATAAGGATGCCGTAATTTTTGTAGCTTATATCAATGATAAAGCTGTTGGTTTTACACAGCTTTATCCATTACAATCTTCTGTGTCTATGTTAGCCATGTATTTGTTAAACGATTTGTATGTAGATTTTAATCACAGAGGAAAAGGCATAGGGCAGGCATTAATAGAAAAAGCAAAACAGCTTTGTGTTTCTGAGAACAATAAAGGTTTAGCCATACAAACTGCTTACGACAATCCTGCTCAACATTTATACGAAAGATTAGGTTTTGAAAGAGAAACCGATTTACATTTCTTTTGGAATTCTAAATAATTAGATTTATCTATTTCTGCTTAACATTATTAAACTCATTTCATAATTTAACCTCAACTCTGCCAAATAAAAAAGGTGAAAGCGGTTTTATGTTTTTTTAAAAATTGAAATACTTTAAATTTTAAAGAGATAAAAAGTATCTTTATACTATAATTATAGGTCTATGAATCCATCGGCTAATGGCTGGATAAAAAAATTACTAGTAGAAGTTTCTGAAACGATGTATTCTAAAACAGAGACTAATGAGTTTTACGATAAATTAAAACATGCAGGGTTTATATATGGCAGCAATATTAAAGTGGTGCTAGATGTTGTAAAACCCTTTGATTTTACTGAAGAAGAACGCTGTAAAATCAATTTATTATTAACTTACTATTTTATCTATAAGAAGGGGAAACCTATAGAAGGTTTTACAGATAATCTTATTAAGTACTATAAAGCTATTAGCGACCAAAAGCGTTCGTTTTTTGAAGAATTATTTGGAGATAAGAAATCAGATAGTTTATTAGAAAAAATAATTCATAAACGTATTCATATTGATGATAATTTTATTTCAAAAAGTTTTAATTATTTCTTAATCAATGCCCTTTTATTTGTTGATATTTTAGGCTATCTGCGTTTTCTGAAAGACGAAAACGGTATTAAAGATTATGTTAATGATCTTGAATCTGCTTTAGAAACCATTGTATTTTCTGTTATAGATAACAAGTCTGAAAAGACAGAATATGATGACAATCTTATTAAATTGTTTGAAGGGTCTGTGCGTCATAAAAACTCTGAATTACCATCTTATAATGATGCAGTTTCTTTTATCAGTGAACCTTTAGAGAAGCTATATGTTATCGATTTAGTTTGTATGGCATCTTGGACAGATAAGGTTATAGATAAAGAAGAGCGTGAATTTTTAAACCGATTAAAAACTGATTTAGCTTTAGATAGTGACGTTATTATACAATCTGTAGATGATATTAATATATTTTATGATGAGCATAAAGAGGATGTTGCTTTTCTTAGTTCTAAAAACTTAGCACAAAGTTTTTATGACAATAGTAGTAAAGTAGTTTCTAAACTCATAACAAGAAATAGTAAACGACTAATTAAAGAATTATCAGAAAGTAAGGAAGCTATGACACTTTTAGCACAATCTACACAGCGAAATCTTACAGACGATGAGCAGAAGAAAATACAAGTGCAATTAATAGATATTTTTAAGTCTATACCAAGCCTGGCAATTTTTATGTTACCAGGAGGCGTGTTACTTTTACCACTTTTCGTAAAGTTTATTCCTAAGTTATTACCTTCTGCTTTTGATGAAAACAGAATTGAAGATAAAGACTAATATTTACCGTTTATGTTTTAATTATTCTAACCAAATCTTAAAATCCTTTACACGTTCTCTAGCCACAATTATTTCTTGCTCATTAAAATGATTCAGTTTTATTTGTAAACGAGAATTGGTATAACTAACCATGTCTTTAATAGCATTGATATTTATATAGTATTTTCTACTAATTCTAAAGAACACATCTGGCTTTAGTTCATTTTCTAATTGATCTAAAGTAGAATCGAGTAAATAGTTTCTGCCTTCACAGGTAAAAACATAAGTGCCTTTATTTTCGCTATAGATACATTCTATATCTTCTATATTAATTAACTTTAAATGCTGACCAACTTTTACTGAAAATCGCTTTTTGTATTCGTGCTCAATCGGATTAACCAATAGTTTTTTAATATCATTAAAATCTAAAGTAACAGATTGCTTCTGTGGTGCTCTTCCATTGAATTTTTCTACAGCTATTTTTAAATCATTTTCATCAATAGGTTTCAATAAATAATCAATACTATTAAGTTTAAAAGCTTGAAGCGCATACTCATCATAAGCTGTTGTAAAAATTACTGCCGACTTAATATCGATAGCTTCAAAGATTTCGAAAGACAAGCCATCACTTAATTGAATATCTAAAAATATTAAATCTGGATGCTTATTATTTTCAAACCATTCTATAGATTCTTCAACAGAATGCAACATAGTTTCTGCTTCAACATCTATGGATTTCAGCATACGTTGCAAACGCCTTGCTGATGGTTTTTCGTCTTCTATTATAATTACATTCATTTTCTTAAATTCAGTTTATTTATTAACATTTTGATTGAAATATTTCATTCCCAAAACGTTGTTTCTACGTCATCTTTTTCTTTTAAAAACTCTTCTGTTTTTCGGTCTTCCCAATCCTTTTTAAAAATTTGTTTCCCTTTAAAAACATTCAATCCATGTATAATAATAAAAACCGACCAAGCCACTAAAACGCTAAGATTTAAACTTATGATGTTATTTTTGTATGGTCCTTCTTCAATAATATAGAAATTATACAGAATAAGGGCAACAAATACTATATATCCCGCTAAATGAATATAGAAAATCCAAAGCCTCCTAACTTTTTTCTGTGCCCTTAAAAAGAGCTGTTTTTCATCGATGTTCTTTTTCATGGTTCTACTATTTTATTTACTCCCAGCGTTGACGTTCTTTTTCCATGTATTCATCTATTTTTTTGCTTTCCCAATCCTTTCCAAAGAAAAAATTTGGCCCAAAAACACCTAAGAAATGAAATATTAATCCTATTCCCCAAAATGTAGCCGTGGCATAAGGTCCAAAACCTGTAAATCCTTGACCAGAATTAACACCAATTAATATAATTAGAAAGATATTTACAACAACGTAAACTGCGAGATGCCAATAGAATCCAATAATTGCATCTACCTTTTTCTTTGCTCTTAAATAAGCCTCTTCTTTTCTAAAATTAGAAACCTCCTTATCTTTTTCGTAAGGTTCTATGCTATACTTTTCCATACTATTATTTTTTAGAATTTTTTGATAATTCTTTATTCATTAATTCTTCTATTTTACGCTCTTCCCAACCATGCAAAAAAACTACAGATATAAAGTGCATTAATATAACTAATCCCCAAATAGTCCATGAGCTTAAAACATCAATACTTAACAGTTCGTCTATAAAATTATCCCAACTGTTTAAATTATTAGACACTTTAAATCCTGAAATGATGAGATTAATTATTATATAGACCGCTAAATGATTGTAAAATTTCTTCAGTTTATCTACTCTATTTTTAGCTCTTATATATTTTAAATTTGATTCTTGTGCTTTCTTCATAATAGTTAAATTTAATTCCAACGGTTATTCTGGTCTTCCTCACGCATATATTCGTCAATTTTGCGTTTTTCCCAACTACCTCCTAAAGGTCCATTATCTACAAATACTCTATAGGCCTGAAATGCCAAACTTAATCCCCAACCAAACATTGGAAACCAAAACCATTGGATGGTGTGCCGTGAAAATTGATACCAAATAAATATTAAAAAAGGTATAACAAACACATAGGATATTAGGCTATAGTAAAAGCCTTTTAGCTCTTCTACGCGTTTTCGAGCTCTAACATAATCGTTGTTAAGACTTGCTTCTGATTTTTGTGTAGTTCTCATAATTGATACTTGTTTTGTGAGCATAGGAATTGCTACTGCAAAATCCTTCTCTCTTTGATTGATGTGTACTTTTCTATTTGTAAGTAGGTTATAGCGTTGTTTTATGTTTTCTAAACCAACTCCACTACTTTTTTTTACAATTTGTTTAGGCTGAAGATTATTCATGACCACTAAGTGGTCACCATCTTCGTATATTTTAATATGCAACGGCTTGCCAGATGTTACCATATTATGTTTTACCGCATTCTCTAAGAGCAATTGCAATGACAATGGCACTACTTTACTATCTGGATTTGAAGCTTTATCTGGTATCTCGAAAATGATACTATCCTCAAATCGCATTTTTAACAATGACATGTAGGTTTTTGCAAAATTCAACTCTTCATCTACAGTCACTAATTCTTTGCTTTTTTGTTCTAGAACGTAGCGATAGACCTTAGATAATGAGGTTGTAAACTTTTGAGCATTTTTCGGGTTTTCTTCTATTAGACTCGTTAATACATTTAAACTATTAAAGAGAAAATGCGGATCTAACTGGTTCTTTAAAGCATCGAACTGAGCACTTGCAGTACCTGCAATAACCTTCTGTTCTTTTATCTTATTCTTTTGGTATCTATTATAGAAAAAGATAACATGGAATACAGAAATAATTGTAAGTGTTATCCACAGACCAAAAGAATACCCTTGCCATGTCTCTCTATCAATAAACGCTTTAAAATCTAAGTCATATATAACAATAGATATGAATGCTCTTATAAGGAATATACCAATTAACGATATTATTACAGCGCCTATAATTCCTGAAACTATTCTTTTTAAGGTATCTCCAGTTTTCCATTTGCGTTTTTCCAAATAATCAAAAAACGCCAAATTAGAATAACCTAGTACAAAAGCGTATAATTGATAGAATCCAAAATCAATTAAAAATTCATTGACATTTTTAAAATCGAATCCACCAGAAAAAAAGGTTCCAATAATAAATACGATACTTCCTATAAAGAATGTAATAGTGATATTTTTTACTGACTCTGACATAGTACGTTTCGGTATTTATTCTTTACAAGATTTAGACACTTGTTTAGCTCGTTCTTTTCCCCAATTAGGGTGAAATTTGCTTTCTGGTTTAAAGGTATTAAAAAGTTCTATTGATGCCTCTATCTCTTTACAGTAAGGTGCAGTGTCTTGTCTAAAATACTTGGCACTTCCCATTGCCCATTCTGCTTTGCCAAAAACAACTCTTGGGTTATTTGAATCTAGTTCTAAAGCTTTAGCATATAACTCGGTAATTTTCGCTCCATACTTCATCCCATAGGTCATACCATCATAAGCCACCCAATTCGTTAATACCTGTGCTTGCATTACAATTAATTCTGCATTGTCTTTGCTTTTAGTTATAGCCAAATCTATATATTTTTGTGCTTTATCTAACTGTGCTTTTAAAACGGTTTCATCTTTTTCATTCCAACTTTTTAAGCTATTGATTTGAGCAATGTAATAGTTTGGTAACCATTCTTTTGGTTCTGCTTTAGCAATGCGCTCAAACATGTTTTCGGCTTCATCGGTTTTGTCCGCTTGCCATAACTCAAAAGCTTTTGCCATACCTTTTTCGAAATTAGTTTGTGCTTCTACCTGAGAGCTCACAAGGCTAATAATTAAAATAACTGCTATTTTTACTAATACATTCATGAGGTTGAGTTTTAATTTGATACAAATATCTAACACAAAATAAGATCTTTAAAACTAGACTTACCGAATTGTAATAATTGAATGATGAATTGTAATTTTTAGAAAAAACTTCTAAAAAACAGTAACTTAGTAGGGCAATTACATACTAATATTTCATAATTACAATATTAAAACCCAACCAAAATGAAATCAAAAATTCACAAAATCGTTGATAACAATAGAAATTCTTTGAGTAAAAATCGCATTCTTATTATTGCATTAACGCTAATTTATACACTAGGGTTTTCGCAAACAGACAAACGCTTAAAAGGCATTGAAAAACAATTTAACTCTGTTTTAGAAAGTACAAAAGCTGCTGGGTTTGCAGTAGCCATTGTAGAAGGAGATAAAGTTATTTATGCAAAAGGCTTTGGGTATAGCGATTACGAAAACAAAGTCTCAGTAGATGCCAACACACTTTTTGCCATCGGTTCTTCTACAAAAGCATTTACATCTTCGCTTTTAGGATTGCATCGCGAAGCTGATAAACTTTCTTTTGATGATAGCCCGAGAAAATACATACCAGAATTAGAGTTTTATAATAATGATATGAATAACACCATCATTATAAAAGATTTAATGCGCCACAGTACTGGTTTACCAAGACACGATGGTTCTTGGTATTTTTTCCCTAATCCTAGTAAGGACAGTTTAGTGGCACGATTAAAATATCACGAACCTTTCACAGGAGTGCGTCAAAAATGGTATTATAATAATTTTGGTTTTTTAGCACAAGGTGTTATTACTGAAAGAATTACAGGGAAATCTTGGGAAGAAAATATTGAAGAACAATTCTTTAAGCCTTTAGGCATGGATCGCTCTAAAACTACGATTGACGGTATGAAAAAAAGCTCTAACGCTGCTTTTGGATATAAATTAGATGCCGACAGAAATATTGAAAAAACCGATTACTACGATATTTCTGGCATGTCACCAGCTGGTAGCATAAATAGTAGTGTAAACGATATGAGTGCGTGGTTAATCACATGGATTAATAATGGAAAATATAAGGATGAGCAAATTATACCTGAAGCTTATGTAAAAGAAGCGATGAGTTCTCAAATGGTTGTAGCTGCTGGCCTTCCGTCTAAAGAATTACCCGATGCACAATTTGCCAATTACGGTTACGGCTGGTTTTTACACTCTTATAAAGGCCATTATATGGTAGAACATGGTGGCAATATTGATGGTTTTTCTGCTAGTGTTGGCTTTTATCCATCCGATAGTTTGGGTATAGTAGTATTAGCCAATCAAAATGGATCTGCTGTACCAAGGCTAATTAGAAATATTGCAGCAGACCACATGCTTAAAGTTAAAAAAACAGAATGGGCAAAAAAACATAAGGAGGATTTAGAAAAAGCTCTTAAAACCCAAGAGAAAGTTGAAGAAGACAAAGAGCTATCTAATGTAAAAAATACAAAACCATCTCATACAAGAATAGATTATACAGGTTCTTATGCTCATAAGGGCTATGGAAAATTTAATGTTGTTGTTAAAAATGATTCGCTGTTTTCTAAACTCAATAACAAAACACAATATTTAAGCCATTTTCATTACGATACTTTTGAGTTTATAGACGTTAAGGACGGAAAAGTAGATACTACAGGTATTGGTAGTTCTATAAAAATAATCTTTACTACTAATGTATCTGGTGATATAGATTACGGTCGTATTGCAGCAGAGCCAATGGTAGATGCTATTGCTTTTAAACGCACACCAAACACTATAGATGTTGATGCTAAAACCTTAGAACAATATGTTGGCAAATACGATTTAGCTGGTACCGAAATTAAAGCCTATATAAAAGACGAAAATGTACTCTATGTATTCTTAAAAGGCCAACCAGAATATGCGCTCATACCAACAGCAGAAGATAAATTTAACTTTAAAACATTAGAAGGTTTTAAGATAGAGTTTATTAAAATTGACGATAAAATTGCTGAAGTAAAATTTATACAACCTAATGGAATTTTTGTTGCGAAGCGAAAAAGTGAAGATTAAACAGAACTAGTTAAGTAAAATTTGAAATGTATCGTAATTATAAAACGGATAAAGACTACAAAAAACCGTTGTTATCCCGTAAATTTTAATGTTA
>NZ_CAXBGB010000109.1:0-8059 GCF_963975125.1 uncultured Winogradskyella sp.
TAATTTAACGCAATTCCAGTATACCCTAAATTCTTGAGTTGTACATAATAATCTAATGCCGTGTCATAATCCTTAGCAGTAACAGCAGATGATGCTGCATAATACAAGTATAAGGTGTCTTTTGGTGACATTTTGTATACTTTCTCAAAGCGTTTAGCTGCTAATTTAAAATTCTTATTATTAAAAGCATTATTAGCCTTTGTAAAAAAAGAATTAAGCATTTCTGCTGATATTTCATTAGCCTCTTTGGTATATTTTAATTTACCTATTTTAGATTCTAAGTCTTTTAACTCGTCTAAAGTTGTAATAGCTTCATCGATATTAACATCTGTACCTGCACCATTTGCATATAATGCTTTAGCTTTGAGTAAATAAAACTTTGCTTTAGTTTTATCATCCATATTTCCCATTAATGCTTCAGCTAAAGAAACCGCTGATTTAGCATCAGCAAAATTCGAATTCTTAAGTGCTTTCTCAATTGCCTTTACCTCGTTCTTTTGTGCAAAAGACATTGTTGTAATAGCCAAGAGCAGCACAAATGTCATTAATTTTTTCATCTTGTAATAAATAGTTTTGTTGTTAATTTTTAGTTTTCTGTTTCATTATTATCAATAGCCGTGCCATCTTCATTAGATCCATGACTATCAGTTGCTTCAGAATCGATACCTTCAGCATCTTCCTCATCGTCTTTCATAACTTTAGCAACAGCTGCTATAGAATCACTACCTTTTAGGTTTATTAATTTTACACCTTGTGTTGCTCTTCCCATAACTCGTAAATCAGCTACTGTCATACGTATCGCAATACCAGATTTATTGATAATCATTAAATCGTCATCATCGGTTACATTTTTAATAGACACTAAGTTACCAGTTTTTTCTGTAATAGAAATTGTTTTTACCCCTTTTCCACCACGATTGGTAATTCTATAATCTTCTAGACTTGAACGTTTCCCATAGCCATTTTCTGAAACTACAAGAATATTGCTTTCCATATCATCTACTGCAATCATACCGATTACTTCATCAGTCTTTTCATTCTGAAGTCTAATTCCTCTAACACCAGATGCATTACGACCCATTGGTCTAGTTTTAGCTTCTTCAAAACGAATAGCTTTACCAGACTTAAGCGCCA
The DNA here is from genome assembly GCF_963975125.1 of uncultured Winogradskyella sp. Classification (GTDB taxonomy): domain Bacteria; phylum Bacteroidota; class Bacteroidia; order Flavobacteriales; family Flavobacteriaceae; genus Winogradskyella. Next base: position 1,135 of record NZ_CAXBGB010000109.1, read on the forward strand.
ACATCACCTGACTTTCTCCTGTAGTTAATTTAGCCTCTAATAAAACATCATCTTCTTTAATTGTAATGGCATTAATACCATTAGTTCTTGGCCTAGAATACTGTTCTAAAGATGTTTTTTTAACCTGACCTTTCTTAGTTGCCATAATCACATAGTGACTATTAATATACTCTTGGTCTTTTAAATCTTGTGTACAGATAAAGGCCATAACTTTATCATCTTGTTCAATATTTATAAGGTTTTGGATAGCTCTACCTTTAGAAGTCTTTAATCCTTCTGGTATTTCATAAACGCGCATCCAGAAACATTTTCCTTTTTGAGTAAAGAACAACATATATTGGTGGTTAGTACCTACAAATAAATGTTCTAAGAAATCTTCATTACGAGTAGTAGATGCTTTTTGACCAACTCCTCCTCTATTCTGTGTTTTATATTCAGTAAGAGAAGTACGTTTTATATAACCTGCATGAGAAATTGTAATCACAACTTTCTCATCTGGTATCATATCTTCAATACTTAAGTCACCACCTGCATATTCTATTACAGAACGTCGGTCATCACCATATTTATCTCTTACAACTTCTAATTCGGATTTAATGATATCCATACGACGCTCTTTCTTCTCTAGAATATCTTTTAAGTCTTCTATAGTAGTCATTAAAGTATCATACTCTGCACGCAGTTTATTTTGTTCTAATCCTGTTAATTGACGCAGACGCATTTCTACTATAGCTTTCGCTTGTATTTCACTTAATTCAAAACGCTCAATTAACTTTGCTCTTGCTTCATCTGCATTATCAGATGCTCTTATAAGTGCAATTACCTCATCAATATTATCTGAAGCTATAATTAAGCCTTCTAATATGTGAGCTCGTTCTTCAGCTTTGCGCAATTCATAAGTTGTACGCCTTACAACGACTTCATGTCTGTGTTCTACAAAATAATGTATAAGTTCTTTTAAATTAAGCATTTGTGGACGGCCATTTACGAGTGCAATATTATTTACACTAAATGACGATTGTAAAGCTGTGTACTTATATAGTTTATTAAGAACAATATTAGGAATTGCATCACGTTTTAAAATGTAAACGATACGCATTCCGTTTCTATCCGATTCATCTCTAATGGTAGAAATACCTTCTAGCTTTTTATCATTGACCAAATCAGCAGTCTTCTTAATCATGTCTGCTTTATTAACTTGGTATGGAATTTCTGTGACAATGACACATTCTCTACCTTGCACCTCTTCTATAATAGCATTACCTCGCATTACAATCCTTCCACGACCTGTATGAAAAGCTTCCTTTACACCATCATAACCATATATAGTTCCACCAGTAGGAAAATCTGGTGCTTTGATGAATTGCATTAATCCATCAATATCTATATCATTATTTTCTATGTAAGCAATTGTACCATCAACAACTTCTGTTAAGTTATGCGGAGGCATATTCGTTGCCATACCAACAGCAATACCAGATGCTCCATTGACTAAAAGTCCTGGAATACGTGTAGGTAAAACCGTTGGTTCTTCTAAAGTATCATCAAAATTCAACTTATGATCTACAGTCTCCTTGTCGATATCTGCCAACATGTCTTCAGATATCTTACGCATACGTGCTTCAGTATAACGCATTGCTGCTGGACTATCACCATCTACAGATCCAAAGTTACCTTGTCCATCAACTAACATATAACGTAAGCTCCATTCTTGAGCCATTCGCACCATTGCATCATAAACTGAAGTATCACCATGTGGGTGATATTTACCTAAAACTTCACCGACTATTCTTGCCGATTTTTTATGTGCACTATTTGCTCTAACACCCAGTTCGTGCATACCGTAAAGTACACGTCTGTGAACTGGCTTTAAACCATCTCTTACATCTGGTAAAGCACGTGACACAATGACTGACATTGAGTAATCAATGTAAGCCGATTTCATTTCATCTTCGATGTTAATTGGAATGAGTTTTTCTCCTTCTGCCATATATAAAATTAATTAATTTTTTTGTAGATTTTCAAAACGTGCTAATATAACCAATTTATGAGTGTTTAAAGAGAATTGAAAAGTGATTTTTAGGAGTATTTATTAACAATATTTGATATCTTTTTCGTTAATAAGTATCTGTCTATTTGCTTTGATATAAAATGCTTTTTTAGTCTCTTCGTTTACAACATTTAATTAAGGTATAGTTTTTGCTCTATACCAATATGTTTTTATTATTTTTAATGCAGAAAGGAATTTACTATGGATGATAATTTTTCACCAAGAGTTAAAGATGTTATAGCTTATAGCAAAGAAGAAGCCTTGCGTTTAGGTCACGACTTTATTGGTACCGAACATTTAATGTTGGGTCTATTAAGAGATGGCAATGGTAAGGCTATAGATATATTAAGTGCGTTAGAGGTTGATCTCAATCATCTTCGTCGTAAAGTAGAGATATTGAGTCCTGCTAATCCTAATATAGTTACAACATCTAACGAAAAGAAGAACTTACACCTTACAAGACAAGCTGAGCGTGCCTTGAAGACCACATTTTTAGAAGCCAAGTTGTTTCAGAGTACCTCCATAAATACAGCACATTTGTTATTGTGCATTTTAAGAAATGAAAATGATCCTACGACAAAGCTTTTAAACAAGCTTAAGGTTGACTATGATAACGTAAAAGAAGAATTTAAATCTATGATTACTAGCGAAGATGATTATTTAGACACTCCAAAAGCAGAATCGTTTTCTGATGATGATGTAAATGAAGAAGATGATGATGCAAAACAGAATCCTTTTGGTAGTCAGTCTAGCAAAACAAATAAGAAGTCTAAAACACCTGTTTTAGACAACTTTGGAAGAGACTTAACAGTACTCGCTGAAGAAGGGAAATTAGACCCTGTAGTAGGACGAGAAAAAGAAATACAACGTGTTTCACAAATATTAAGTCGAAGAAAGAAAAATAATCCTTTATTAATAGGAGAACCAGGTGTTGGTAAATCTGCAATTGCTGAAGGACTTGCATTAAGAATTATAAAACGAAAAGTATCACGTACCCTATTTAACAAACGTGTTGTAACTTTAGATTTAGCTAGCTTAGTTGCTGGAACTAAATACAGAGGACAGTTTGAAGAACGCATGAAAGCTGTAATGAATGAACTTGAAAAGAATGATGATATTATTCTTTTTATAGATGAAATTCATACCATAGTTGGAGCAGGTGGTGCTACAGGGAGCCTAGATGCGTCTAATATGTTTAAACCTGCTCTTGCAAGAGGCGAAATACAATGTATTGGTGCTACAACTTTAGATGAGTATAGACAATACATAGAAAAAGATGGAGCGTTAGAGCGTCGTTTTCAAAAGGTAATTGTCGAACCAACTACTGTTGAAGAAACAATTGAGATCCTTAATAATATTAAAGGTAAATACGAAGAACATCACAACGTTGATTATACAGATGAAGCTATTGAAGCATGTGTAAAATTGACTAATCGATATATGACCGAGCGTTTTCTTCCAGACAAAGCTATTGATGCTTTAGATGAGGCTGGTTCTCGTGTTCATATCACAAATATTGATGTCCCAAAACAGATTCTTGAATTAGAAAATAAACTTGAAGAGGTAAAAAAAACAAAGAACACTGTTGTTAAAAAGCAGAAATATGAAGAAGCAGCAAAGCTTAGAGATGATGAAAAGCGTATAGAAAAGGAACTTGCTACTGCTCAAGAAAAATGGGAAGAAGACACTAAACAACATAGAGAAGTAGTCACAGAAGATAATGTTGCAGATGTGGTTTCTATGATGACGGGTATTCCTGTAAATAAAATTGCTCAGAAAGAAATTTATAAGCTATCGCAATTACCAGATTTAATAAAAGGCAAAGTGATTGGGCAAGATCAGGCTGTTGCAAAGGTTGTAAAGGCTATACAAAGAAATAGAGCTGGACTTAAAGACCCAAATAAACCAATCGGTTCATTTATATTTTTAGGTCAAACCGGCGTTGGTAAAACGCAATTAGCTAAAGTTTTAGCAAGAGAATTATTTGATAGTGACGATGCATTAATACGTATTGACATGAGTGAATACATGGAAAAATTCGCTATTTCTCGATTAGTTGGTGCACCTCCAGGTTATGTTGGCTATGAAGAAGGTGGTCAGTTAACAGAAAAAATTAGACGTAAGCCTTATGCCGTTGTGCTTTTAGATGAAATTGAAAAAGCGCATCCAGATGTATTTAATATGCTTTTACAAGTTTTAGACGATGGTTACTTAACAGATAGCCTTGGTCGAAAAATTGATTTTAGAAATACCATTATTATTATGACATCTAATATTGGTGCCAGAAAACTAAAAGACTTTGGTACCGGAGTTGGTTTTGGTACGTCTGCAAAAGAAGCTCAAGAAACGGATTATGCTAAAGCAGTGATTGAAAACGCACTTAAAAAAGCATTTGCTCCTGAGTTTTTAAACAGAATAGATGATGTCATTGTCTTTAATGTTTTAGAAAAAGAACATATTAACAAAATTATTGATATAGAACTAGTTAAGCTTATAGATAGAATCAAAAATTTAGGTTACCAACTAAAACTTACAGAAAAAGCAAAAGATTACATTGCAGAAAAAGGATTCGATAAACAATATGGTGCTAGACCTTTAAATAGAGCTATTCAGAAGTATATTGAAGATGCTTTAGCTGAAGAAATTATTAATTCTAAAATACATGAAGGAGATTCCATCACAATGGACTTAGATACAAAAACTGATGAATTAAAGATTAAGATTAAGTCTCCTGGTAAAACAACAGAATCTTAGGTCATTTAAACTATTATAATTAAAACTCCTTCAATATGAAGGAGTTTTTTTTTATCTTTTCATTGATTAAATAGATATTTAGTCAATGAATAAAACCCTAACCTTCGATTTTTGTAAAATGTCAATCTATGATAATTATGTTGTTGTGGTTATAAATGAGGGAGTAAACCTAACACCAAATCATAATAGTGTTCTTGTTGAAGTTACAGAAAACCATTTTTCAGAGAAACCTTTTGTATATATTACACATAGAATAAATTCTTATTCTGTAGATCCAAAAATTTATTTTGAAACTTCTAAAATTGAAAACTTAAAAGGCTTTGCAGTCGTTTCAAGCAATTATCAAGCTAAGATAAATGCTCAAATAGAGCAAATGTTCTTTAATAAACCTTTTGAAATATTCACAAATATAGAAGAGGCTTTTAATTGGGCTGATAATCTTGTGAAATAATTATGTGCTAAAACAAGAGTTATTTCAAGCCATAAGTATTTAAAAACAATTCTTCAATCTCAACATCGACATCTTTTAAAAATTGAATTGAAGCTTGTATATTATCGTGTAAAACTTCATCTACTTTTATAAAAGGAACCACCTTTCTATATTGCTCCAAGAAAGATTCTAAAAAAGGAGAGGTTTTCAAAGGTTTTCTAAACTCCATGGCTTGTGATGCATTCATGAGTTCGATAGCTATGACACGTTCTACATTTTTTATTAATGTATAGGCTTGTGTCGCCGCATTAGCTCCCATACTCACATGGTCTTCTTGTCCATTACTAGAAACAATACTATCTACACTTGCAGGTGTTGCCATTTGTTTATTGGCACTAACAATGCTAGCTGCTGTGTATTGTGGAATCATAAACCCGGAGTTAAGACCTGGATTATCCACCAAAAACGCTGGCAAACCTCTCAATCCTGAAACCAACTGAAATATGCGACGCTCAGAAATATTACCAATTTCTGCCATAGCAATTTTTAGATAATCTAAAGCTAATGCCAATGGTTGCCCATGAAAATTTCCACCAGAAATGATTAAATCCTCTTCATGAAAAATATTAGGATTATCAGTTACTGAATTGATTTCTGTTAAAATAACTTTCTCTACAAAATCGAGCGTATCTTTTGTTGCTCCGTGAACTTGAGGGATACAACGGAAAGAATAAGGATCTTGCACATGTTCTTTAAGACGATCAATCAATTCACTTCCTTTAAGAAACTCATTAAAGCGTCTTGCTACTTTTCTCTGACCAGGATGCGGTCTTACAGCATGTACCAAATCATGAAAAGGATCTAACCTACCATCGAAAGCATCTAATGAAATACTAGCAATGATGTCTGCTAAATACGACGTTTTATGAGACATCATTAGTAAATACACACCATAAGCACTCATAAATTGTGTTCCATTTAAAAGCGCAAGGCCTTCTTTGGCTTCGAGTTTAATAGATTTCCAATTAAACTTTTCTAAAATAACTGAAGCATCATATTCTTTGTCCTTATGAACAACTTTACCTTTTCCTAGCAATGGTAATGCTAGATGAGCTAAAGGAGCTAAATCACCAGATGCTCCCAAAGAACCTTGCGTATATACAAATGGAAAAATATCATTGTTAAAAAAATCAACCAGTCGATTTATAGTATCTAACTGAACACCACTATGACCATAGCTTAGCGATTGAATCTTTAAAAGCAGCATTACTTTTACTATAGATTCTGGCACTCTATCTCCAGTACCACAAGCATGAGACATTACCAAGTTTTCCTGTAGCTGGGTTAAGTCTTTATCAGAAATCTTTACATTATATAAAGAGCCAAAACCAGTATTTATACCATACATTGGTTTTTTATTGTTCGCTAACTTAGCGTCTAAATAAGTCTTACAAGCAGCTACTTTATTTTTTAGCTCGTCAGAGAGCTTTAATTTCTTATTGTCTTTAAAAATATTGTAAATAGTTACAATGTCTAAAACTTTTGAAGAAATGATATGATAGTTATACATGAAGAGTGTTTTTAAGAAATTCAAAATTGAGAATAAATTTGGATTTTACAAGGTTTTGTTAATAATTCATTCAATTCTAAAATTTATTTTTTAATGTTTATTTTTGACCATGAACAAATCC
>NZ_CAXBGB010000110.1:0-7698 GCF_963975125.1 uncultured Winogradskyella sp.
GGTTTAGGTATTGCAATTGTTTCTACATCTCACGGAGTGATGACAGGTAAACAAGCGCAAAGAGAAAACGTTGGTGGCGAAGTATTATGTTACATATACTAAAAACAGGAAATTATGTCAAGAATAGGTAGAAACCCAATAACAGTTCCTGAAGGTGTAACACTTGAGATTAAAGATAACGTAATTACTGCAAAAGGTAAATTAGGTGAGTTGTCTCAAGAGTATTCAGATATTACTATAAAACAAGAAGACGGTACTATTACTTTAGAGCGTTCTTCTGATAAGAAAGATTTAAGGGCAAAACATGGTCTATATAGAGCATTAATTGCTAATATGATAGAAGGTGTTTCTAAAGGTTGGACCAAAGAACTAGAAATGGTTGGTGTAGGTTATAGAGCATCTAATCAAGGGCAAAAATTAGATTTAGCCGTAGGATTTTCTCATAACATTGTTTTGGATATTGCTCCAGAAGTAAAGGTAGAGACGGTCTCAGAAAAAGGTAAAAATCCAATAATTAAACTAACATCATTTGATAAACAATTGGTAGGACAAGTCGCTGCTAAAATACGTGGCTTTAGAAGACCAGAACCTTACAAGGGAAAAGGGATTAAGTTTGTTGGTGAAGAAATTAGAAGAAAAGCAGGTAAATCAGCTTAATAATTAAGTTATGGCATTGACAAAGAACGAAAGAAGAATAAGAATTAAAAGCAGAATCCGTAAGGTAGTATCTGGTACTCAAGCAAGACCTAGATTAGCTGTTTTTAGAAGTAATAAAGAAATTTATGCTCAAGTCGTAGATGATGTAACTGGTAAAACAATTGCTGCTGCATCTTCAAGAGATAAAGACATTGCTAAGTCTAAAGGAAACAAAACAGAAACTGCTACCTTAGTAGGTAAAACTGTTGCAGAAAAAGCTATGAAAGCTGGTGTTGAAACTATTTCTTTTGATAGAGGTGGTTACTTATATCATGGAAGAGTAAAATCATTAGCTGAAGGAGCTAGAGAAGCAGGACTTAAATTTTAAGACATTATGTATCAAAAATATAAAAACGCAGAATTAGTAAAACCAGGCGGATTAGAATTAAAAGATCGCTTAGTTGGTGTACAGCGTGTAACTAAAGTAACAAAAGGAGGTAGAGCATTTGGTTTTTCTGCTATTGTTGTTGTTGGTAATGAAGAAGGTGTAGTAGGACATGGATTAGGCAAATCTAAAGATGTTGCAACTGCAATTGCTAAAGCTATAGAAGATGCTAAGAAGAACTTAGTAAGAATTCCTATCATAAAAGGAACATTACCTCACGAGCAAAAAGGTAAGTTTGGTGGAGCTAGAGTTAATGTTATCCCAGCTGCACCTGGTACAGGAGTAATTGCTGGTGGTGCAGTTAGAACAGTACTTGAAGCTGTTGGTGTACATGATGTACTATCTAAATCTCAAGGATCTTCTAATCCTCACAACGTAGTTAAAGCAACTTTTGATGCTTTATTGCAATTAAGAGATGCAAAGTCTGTAGCTAAAGAACGTGGTATTTCACTTGAAAAAGTATTTAACGGATAATCGATAGGATAAGATGGCAAAGATTAAAGTAAAGAAAGTAAGAAGTGCAATCAATCGTACTAAAAGACAAAAGTTAACATTATTGGCTTTAGGTTTAAAAAAGATTGGTCAAGTAGTAGAGCACGATGCCACACCAAACATCCTTGGTATGGTTAAGAAAGTTGAACACTTAGTTTCTGTAGAAGAAGCTTAAAAATATAAACTTAAAAATGGATTTAAGTAATTTAAAACCTGCAGAAGGTTCAGTAAAAAATCAAGGAAAGCGTATTGGACGTGGTCAAGGTTCTGGTAAAGGCGGTACTGCCACTAGAGGACATAAAGGTGCAAAGTCGCGTTCTGGTTATTCTAAGAAATTAGGATTTGAAGGTGGTCAAATGCCATTACAAAGACGTGTTCCTAAATTTGGATTTACAAATATTAACCGTGTAGAGTATCAAGGTGTAAACTTAGATACATTACAAAAGTTAGTTGACGAGAAGAAAATTAAAGGTAGTGTTGATTTTGAATCTCTTGTATCTATGGGATTAGCTGGTAAAAATGAGCTAGTAAAGATATTAGGTAGAGGTGAGTTAAAAACTAAATTAACAGTAACTGCTCATAAATTTACTGCTACGGCAAAAGCTGCTATTGAAGCTGCTGGTGGTGAAGCTGTAACTTTATAAGATTATAGGATGAAAATAATAGAAACATTAAAAAACGTTTGGAAAATCACAGAGCTTAAGGACAGAATTATTCTAACCTTAGGTTTGCTATTGGTTTATCGATTTGGTGCACAGGTTGTATTACCTGGTATTAATATTGATGCTTTAGGTGGTTTGCAAAGTGGGACTTCAAGTGGAATATTAGGCTTATTAAATGCCTTTACAGGTGGAGCATTTGCTAATGCATCGGTCTTCGCATTAGGTATTATGCCATACATATCTGCATCTATTGTAGTTCAGTTAATGGGTATTGCGATTCCTTATCTACAGAAGCTTCAAAAAGAAGGAGCAAGTGGTCAAAAGAAGATTACTCAAATTACACGCTGGTTAACAATAGGTATTAGCTTAGTGCAAGCACCAGGTTATTTGGCTAGTATACCTTCTTTATCAGGCGCACCTTCAATGGGTTCAATGTTGTTACCTGGTTTTAGTGAAAATATTTTCTACTTTTCATCAGTAATTATTCTAGTAACAGGTACCGTATTCGCGATGTGGTTAGGAGAAAAAATCACAGACAAAGGTATAGGTAATGGTATTTCATTATTAATTATGGTTGGTATTATTGCTACTTTACCACAATCTTTTGTTCAGAATATGTATTCTCGACTTGAAGGTAGTAACGGTGGTTTCATGATGATATTAATAGAATTAGTAATTTGGTTTTTAATTATATTAGCATCTGTGTTCTTAGTTATGGCTGTACGAAAAATTGCTGTACAATACGCAAGAAGAACTGCTTCTGGAGGATATGAAAAGAACGTGTTTGGTTCGCGTCAATTTTTACCTTTAAAGTTAAATGCTTCTGGTGTAATGCCAATTATCTTTGCTCAAGCGATTATGTTTGTTCCAAGTTTAATTGGTGGATCTTCATTTATGAAAGATTCAGCTGCTGGGCAGTGGATGCAAACAAATTTTTCAGACATGTTCGGATTTTGGTATAATCTTGTTTTTGCGTTATTAATTATAATATTCACATATTTTTATACTGCAATTACAGTACCTACTAATAAAATGGCAGATGATTTAAAACGTAGTGGCGGGTTTATTCCAGGCATACGTCCAGGATCTGAAACCTCTGAATATTTAGATAAAATAATGTCACAGATAACCTTACCAGGTTCAATTTTCCTAGCTTTAATTGCTGTGTTCCCAGCGTTTATAGTTAAGTTAATGGGAGTTCAACAAGGTTGGGCATTATTCTTTGGAGGTACATCACTTTTAATAATGGTTGGTGTAGCTATTGACACAATGCAACAGATTAATTCTTATTTATTAAATAAGCATTATGATGGCTTGATGAAAACAGGTAAAAATAGAAAAGCGGTTTCGCAATAATATAATACTATGGCAAAGCAAGCGGCAATTGAACAAGACGGTACAATTATAGAAGCATTATCTAATGCTATGTTCCGTGTGGAATTAGAAAATGGTCATATTGTGACTGCACATATCTCTGGTAAAATGCGTATGCATTATATTAAATTATTACCAGGTGATAAAGTAAAATTAGAAATGAGTCCTTACGATTTAACTAAGGCTCGTATAACTTATAGATACTAATACGATGAAACCGTAAGGTTCCATCTTACAATAGTTGTAAATAAAAAAACAAGATGAAAGTTAGAGCATCAGTAAAGAAAAGAAGCGCAGACTGTAAATTAGTGCGCAGAAAAGGGAGACTTTACGTCATTAACAAAAAGAATCCTAGATTCAAACAAAGACAAGGGTAATTATGGCAAGAATTGCAGGTGTAGACATACCAAAACAAAAAAGAGGAGTGATCTCTTTAACTTATATCTACGGAGTAGGTAGAAGTAGATCAAAAGAAATTTTAGCTGCTGCTAAAGTTGACGAAAGCACAAAAGTACAAGATTGGACTGATGACGAAATCGGAGCAATCCGTGATGCCGTTGGTACATTTAAAATCGAAGGTGAATTACGTTCTGAGATTCAATTAAACATTAAGCGTTTAATGGATATTGGGTGTTACAGAGGTATTCGTCATAGAGCAGGTCTTCCATTAAGAGGGCAACGTACTAAGAACAACTCTCGTACCAGAAAAGGAAGAAGAAAAACTGTTGCTAATAAGAAAAAAGTAACTAAATAATAATTAAGACATTAGTCATTAGTAATGAGACGTTAGATGAATCTGTCTGAAATGTAAAAGTCTAGGATTCTAACAACTAAATGCTAACAACTAGAAACTAAAAAATATGGCAAAGTCAAGTACTAAAAAACGTAAAGTAATTGTTGATGCAATCGGAGAAGCGCATATTACTGCATCCTTTAATAACATCATTATTTCTTTAACTAATAAAAAAGGTGACGTTATTTCTTGGTCATCAGCAGGAAAAATGGGCTTTAGAGGTTCTAAAAAGAACACTCCTTATGCTGCGCAATTAGCTGCAGAAGATGCTGCAGGTGTTGCTAAAGAAGCTGGTTTAAAGAAAGTAAAGGCGTACGTAAAAGGTCCTGGTAACGGAAGAGAATCTGCTATCAGATCTATACACAACGCAGGTATTGAAGTATCAGAAATTATCGATGTTACTCCATTACCACACAATGGTTGTCGCCCACCAAAAAGACGTAGAGTTTAATCTGAACTTGTTTCAGATTCTAATTAAATTTTAGTTAGATAATCTCACATAAATTATTAAGTAAACTAATATCATTCATATAAGTATTGATATTAGTTTATTTTGCATAAATTTGCAAACTGAAAAATAAATAACAAGTATCAACAAGAGGTAAACATTTATAGAAGGATAAGCTTAAGACCTTAATTTTATAATTACTCTTAAAACAAACTTAAAATGGCAAGATATACTGGTCCTAAAACTAAAATAGCTCGTAAATTCGGACAAGCTATATTCGGAGATGATAAAGCCTTCGAAAAAAGAAACTACCCTCCTGGTCAGCACGGAGCTAACAAGAGAAGAGGTAAAAAATCTGAATATGCGATCCAATTAATGGAAAAGCAAAAAGCTAAATATACTTATGGTGTATTAGAAAAGCAATTCAGAAACATGTTTAAAAAAGCAACTGCTGCGCAAGGTATTACTGGTGAAGTATTACTTCAGTTATGTGAATCTCGTTTAGATAACGTGGTTTTCAGAATGGGAGTTTCTCCAACAAGAAGTGGTGCTAGACAATTAGTTTCTCACAGACACATAACAGTAAATGGTCAAAAAGTAAATGTACCTTCTTACCAATTAAAAGCTGGAGATGTTGTAGGTGTTAGAGAAAAATCTAAATCATTAGAAGCTATTCAGAATTCATTAGCTAATTCTAGCAGTGTTTACGAATGGATTACATGGAATAACGATACAATGAACGGAACTTATGTTTCTGTTCCTGCGAGAATTCAGATTCCAGAACAAATCAACGAGCAATTTATCGTTGAACTTTACTCTAAATAATAAATTAATCATATTGGTATTTAGCCAAAGGGTTTATTAGTCTTCTTCATACTTATAAATCGCGCAACTAAATAACAATTAAAAGAAGAAAAATATGGCAATATTAAATTTTCAGAAGCCCGACAAAGTAATCATGATTGATTCAACTGATTTCGAAGGTAAATTTGAATTTAGACCTTTAGAACCAGGATACGGATTAACAGTAGGTAATGCTTTAAGACGTGTTTTATTATCTTCATTAGAAGGTTTTGCAATCACATCAGTTAGAATAGAAGGTGTAGATCATGAGTTTTCTACAATTTCTGGTGTAGTTGAAGATGTTACAGAAATGATTTTAAACTTAAAGCAAGTTAACTTTAAGCGTCAAATTGATGAAATAGATAACGAAACCGTTACTATTTCTATTTCAGGTCAAGATCAAATTACAGCTGGTGATTTTCAGAAGTTTATTTCTGGTTTTCAAGTATTAAATACAGATTTAGTAATCTGTAACTTAGATCCAAAAGTAAATATTAATATGGAGCTTACTATTGAAAAAGGTAGAGGTTATGTTCCTGCTGAAGAGAATAAAAAAGCTTCTGCACCAATCGGAACGATTTTTACAGATTCAATTTACACTCCAATAAAGAATGTAAAATATAGTATTGAAAACTTTCGTGTTGAGCAAAAGACGGATTACGAAAAATTAGTTTTCGAAATTAGAACTGATGGATCTATTAATCCTAAAGACGCTTTAACTGAAGCTGCTAAAATATTAATTCACCACTTTATGTTATTCTCTGATGAGCGTATCACTCTTGAAGCGGATGAAATTGCACAGACCGAAACTTATGATGAAGAATCACTTCACATGAGACAACTATTGAAAACTAAATTAGTTGATATGGATCTTTCTGTACGTGCGCTTAACTGTTTAAAAGCAGCAGAAGTAGATACTTTAGGAGACTTAGTATCTTTCAATAAAAATGATTTAATGAAATTCAGAAACTTCGGTAAGAAGTCTTTAACTGAGCTAGAAGAACTAGTAAATGTAAAAGGCCTTAACTTCGGAATGGATTTAAGTAAATATAAATTAGATAAAGACTAATAATAATTTAAAACTAATCATATTTTGCTCCCATGCTAATAAGCATGGTCAGGTAGCAAGATGGTAAAACAAATGTCATGAGACACGGAAAAAAATTCAATCACTTAGGAAGACAAACAGCACATAGAAAAGCTATGTTAGCTAATATGGCTTGTTCTTTAATAGAACACAAGCGTATTAACACAACAGTAGCTAAAGCAAAAGCTTTAAAGCAGTTTGTTGAGCCAATGATTACTAAGTCTAAAACAGATACAACTCACAATAGACGTATCGTTATGGCTAAGCTAAGACAAAAAGATGCTGTTGCAGAATTGTTTAGAGATGTGGCACCGAAGATTGGTGATCGTCCAGGCGGATATACTAGAATCATCAAATTAGGAAACAGACTAGGCGATAATGCTGATATGGCAATGATAGAGTTAGTTGATTACAATGAACTTTATAATGCTGGTAAAGCAGAGAAGAAAACAACACGTAGAAGTAGAAGAGGTGGCAAGAAAGCTACTACAACTCCACCAGTGGAGACTAAAGCTTCAAACGAAGAAGAATAAATGTTAATAAGCATTAATAAATATCAAGGATAAACTGTTTCAGTTTATCCTTTTTTTTTGGAATTTTGTAAAACCCAGAGTTCTTTTTGGTCACTGAGCGTAGTCGAAGTGAAAATGGGAATCTTTTAAACACAACACATGAAATACAAACAAAGAAAAAAGGCACTTATTCTATTAGCAGACGGAACAATTTTCCATGGTAAATCTATTGGTAAAGAAGGTTCTGCTTTTGGTGAAGTATGTTTTAATACTGGTACAACTGGCTATCAAGAAATTTTCACAGACCCATCGTATTACGGTCAGTTGATGGTTACAACTAATGCACATATTGGAAACTACGGAACAAAGGAAGATGAAGTAGAATCTGATGATGTAAAAATAGCAG
>NZ_CAXBGB010000111.1:0-7608 GCF_963975125.1 uncultured Winogradskyella sp.
ATTAATAACATTAGGAACTCTAAAAGACTTAACATTTAGTGTTTTGTCTTCAAGCTTAAAAAGCTTTAAAGAATTTCTATCTTGGTTACCGAAAGGTGTTCCTGATGTATCAAAATTAAAAATAATAGTGTTAAGCTTATCTTTCCATTTTTTAAATGTTCTATGTATGACAGTCGTTGTTCTTAAATTACCCATTATTCATTTAAAATATTATCAAATATAAACTATATTAGTTTTTCAATCTAAGTGGTAAATGAACATTCTAATAATTTCTAAACACAATAAAATTCCAGCTTTACAATATGGTGGTACAGAGCGCGTAATTTGGTATTTAGGTTATGAACTTTCTAAACTAAACCACAATGTTAGTTTCCTAGTAAAAAAAGGGTCTTCATGTAATTTTGCCAATGTTATTATTTATGATGAATCAAAGGGTTTAAAATCTCAAATTCCAGAAAACACAGATATTATACATTCTCACAACGTAGAATATTTATCAGATATTAAAACACCAAGTGTATTTACTCTTCATGGTAACACTGAAGCAGATTCTATATTGCCAAAAAACACCATTTGTATCTCTAAAAACCATGCTGAAAGAAACAATCTTAACACCTTTGTTTATAACGGTTTAAATTGGGATGATTATAATATTGAGTTAACAAATTCAGCTCGTTCTTATTATCATTTTTTGGGAAAAGCCACATGGAAAGTAAAAAACTTAGCAGATGCTGCAAAAATAGCCGTAAAAACTAACAATAGACTCATAGTTTTAGGAGGTGAAAAATGGAATTATAAAAACCTAAAAAAAGGTTTTATTTGGAAAGTTAATCCTTTGATTAAATATCATGGTATGGTTAATGATAAACAAAAAATGGCTATTCTTTCAAAATCCAAAGGGCTTATTTTCACTGTGAAATGGCACGAACCTTTTGGGCTCGCTATTATTGAAAGTCTTTTTGCTGGTTGTCCAATTTTTGGGTCTACACTTGGCTCTCTTCCTGAACTTATAACAGATGATGTTGGTGTTACAAGTGATGATAATGATATTTTAATTGAAGCTATTAAACACAATAATTTTAACCCAAAAGTTTGTCGGGATTATGCATATCATACCTTTAACTCTAAACAAATGGCGAAAAACTACATTAAACTTTATGAAAACGTATTAAACGGAGAAGCATTAAATTGATAATCAAAAAACTATTATAATTTAATGATATTTATCAACACCATTGGCTGTCCAAGTTAACTTTTCTTTAATCGTTGTTAATTCTATATTATTATTAAGTTCTAATCTACTCTTCGATTTTTCATGGTGATAAATATGATATACTATACCTCTATAACGCAACCTTCTGGATTTTAATCCTTTATTAAAAAAGCGTAATGCAAGCTCAGAATCTTCTCTTCCCCAACCTTTAAAATCTTCATTATAGCCATTAACTTCGATGAAATCTGATTTAAAATAAGACGTATTACAACCTCTAAACTTCTTAGAAAATTGATGGTTCGATTTATAAAATTGACTTAAAAATGGACTATAAATCGCTCGTGTTCTTTTTTTTATGCCTTTAGAAAAAGGACTAAATTGAACTTGTTGATTTTTATAAAGTGCATCTAAATAAGGTTTTTGTATGTTAACGCGACTTCCATAGAGATAACAGTTTTTTGATGCAAACGTTAAGTGATCTTCAATAAAGTTAGAATGCATTATACAATCTCCATCTACTTGAATGATATAGTCTCCCTCAGTTTTTGCAATAGCTTTATTTAGAATAATAGCTTTTGTAAATCCAACGTCTTCGTGCCACACATGGCTAACAGGAAAAGTTGACTCTTTCTTGAAATTTTCTATCAATAACTTTGTTTCATCAGTAGATCCATCATCTGCAATAATAACTTCATCTGGCAAAACCGTTTGATTTTTAAGACTTTTTAAAACCAAAGCTAAAGCTTCTGGCCAATTATAGGTTGATATGATTAAACTGTTTTTGATAAGGCTCGCTAATTAAAAATAAGTTTCAAAATCGTGGTTTTTATTCATTCTAAAAAGCTTCAAAAATTTGAACCATTGTCCAAAATTCTTCTTAAATAAATAAGACTTAGACAAACTTAAACTAGGGCGTTCTTTAATAAGATCTTTAATTTTATCTAAATTTCTAGATTCAATGAATCCTAATTTTTTCCATTTATGCGGCTCTAAATAAAAGACATCTGTAATGGATTTATAATTATCCTTATTCGCTCTTCTCCATTTTTCAAAAAAGTTCTTATTAACTTGGTCATTATGTCCCCAATTATCGAGTTTAAACCTTAATTCTTTCTCTGTCCTTGACAAACATTCGTGCAATAATATATTATCGGTGTAAATAATGCGTTCTTTTGTTTTTCTCGCCACTTTATAATTTGGATAATTAGTAGCTAATAAGACTTTTGTTGGTTGGTCCACATATAAAATACCATCCTCTAAATATTTATAGACATTTACTAAAAATCCAGCAATTTGAATTGGGTTTTTCTCTGGTGATTCTAAATACTTATTGCGCAATCTTAATTGTTTCACAAATTTAGAAAAATCAATAAATATCTCATCAGAATCTACCTGAACTAACCAATTTCCTATACCCATTTTTAGAGATAGCATATGGCGCTCTCTAGAATCATTTTCTATAGCAGACAACTCTGGAATATAGAAATTATCTTTATAAATGGTAATTTTATTATCAGTATCAAATGACTCTAACCATTCAAAAAAAATAGGATCAATTTCAAATTCTTTCCCTGACCAAGTGCGTTGTTTCTCATCCATAGCCAAAAAAATAGCATCAGCTTGATCATAAACTGGCGGAATTGAAAGCTTCAACTTTTCATAATCGTAGGATAATAAAAAACCAACTTGAATGTTCTTCATAAATATGCTTTGGAATACTACAATATTAAGCATTTATGAAAACTTAATAACTTAAAGCATTGTTTTTTTATTAATTTTGTTCACTTTCTAGCCTATGGATATTTCAATTATTATCATCAATTTTAACTCTTCAAACTTTACTATCAACTGTATTGAATCTATTTATAAATACACTAAAGATGTTACGTTTGAAATTATTGTGGTTGATAACAATTCAGCTTCCGAAGACAAAAAAACACTAAGCGATTTTTTAGAAAATAAGCCTATTACTTTCGTAAAAAGTAAAATTAATTTAGGCTTTGGTGGTGGCAATCATTTTGGGTACCAATTTGCAAAAGGCAACCATTATGCGTTTATAAATAATGATGCAGAACTTACTGAAAACTCTTTGTTAAAATTATTGAATTACAGTAACGAGAATAAAGATGTAGGAGTTTTGGGACTTTATCAAGTCAACAAAGAAAACGAAAAATTCAAATACAGTTACAGACAATTTATAGATTTAAAGTATCACTTATTTAATCAACAAAAACCACATAAATATTACTCCAAAAAAACGAATAGTGATCTAACAAGTCCGTTTGAAGTCGATTTAGTTTCTGGTGCTTTTATGTTTTTCAAAAAAGAAGCCTATAAACTTTCTGGTGGTTTTGACCCTAATATCTTTTTATTTTATGAAGAAATGGATATTTGCCTTCGGCTGAAAAAGAATGGATACCAAACCGTATTTTATCCCGATTCTACATTTATACACTATATGGGACAAAGCTCTACTAATGTTAGAATTAAAAATGAGTTTACAATTTCCTATTTATATGTGATACAAAAAAACTATAGTTATCTTTACTATTATACATTGCGAGTCGTTTTGTTATTAAAATATGGGTTCAAATCTATTATTAAACCAAAGAAATACTTCTCTTCTTTTAAAATAATTTTAAAAGGTGGAAATTCTTTAGTTTATTCAATGAAACCATAATATTAAAGATTATTACATATAATGATTTGTAAGTTCAAGTAATAAGTGCAACAGATAAATTAAAAACACTTGGAGAGTTCTCCAAGTGCTTTAGGTCAAAAACCTAAATTTGTCTTGCATGAAAAATTATAAACAGTTAACCTTAGTACAAAGATATCAAATAGAAGCCTTACTACAAGCTGGATTGTCTCAAACCTTAATAGCAGAACAACTAGGCTTTCATCGCAGCACCATTAGCAGAGAGCTGAAAAGATCTATTGCGCTTCGAGGTAGAACATCAGGCTGTTATATTGCCGAAAATGCAGAGCGAAAATCACAAAATCGTCATACGCATAAGTTCAAAATAGTTTTATTAACTGCTGATGTAAAACAGATTATTTCAAGGAAAATGGAACAAGACAAATGGAGTCCTGAACTTATTTCTAAGAAATGTAAAGAACTCGGTATACCTGAAATATCTCATGGAACCATTTATAAGTGGATATGGAAATCAAAGCATACTAACACAAAGGAGAATCGTAACTACAAATACTTATATAAAGAGTTAAAACACGGAAAACGAAGACAGAAACGAGGAAACATAAAAGATACTAGAGGTAGTATTCCAAATAGAGTTCATATCTCACAACGCCCAACAATAGTAGAACAAAGAAAAAGGATTGGTGATTTAGAAGCCGATCTAATGATGGGTAAAGACCATAAATCAGCATTATTAGTACTTACAGACAGAGCCACATTAATTACCATGATAGAAAAGCTAAAAGGGAAAACCGCCAAAGAAGTCACTTCTAAAATAAAAGAAAGACTAAGCAGATTTAGTTCTAGCTATCTCAAAACCTTAACTTTTGATAATGGTAAAGAATTTGCTGGACATCAAGAAATAGCAGAAGAATTTAACGTAAAGACTTACTTTACAACACTTTATACATCTCAAGAAAAGGGGACTGTAGAAAACAGAATTGGAGTAATTAGAAGATTCTTTCCTAAGAAAACAGATTTAAGAGAGGTTTCTAAAAAGCGAATTAAACAAGTAGAATTATCAATCAATAACAGACCTATTAGAAAATTCAATTACCTTAGTCCTATTGAAACTCTAAATAATAAGTTTGTTGCACTTATGAGTTGAACACAGCATTCTTTTATATTCTGATAGTTGACCAAAAAACATAAAGGTTGATTGGTTGTTTTTTGAATCTAGTTATGTACCTTTAAATGAAGTGATTTATCATCAAGAATTTTGTAGAGACAGAATTTGATTTGAAAAACACATAAGCCAAAAATCAATTATCAAGTTCAGCTTAAAAATTTAATATCTTTCAACCTAATCAATATTTATATAAATGGATTATAACAACAAACCAGATGCCTATTATAACTTTCCGAGACCTGAAATGCTCAAACTATTGCAAAAAACTGCAAAACGCGTATTAGATGTAGGTTGCGGACAAGGTACTTTTGCTGTTCAAATTAAAGACTATAATAATGCCGAAGTTTGGGGAATTGAATACATGCCAGAAGAAGGGGAAGTTGCAAAAAAGGTTTTGGATAAAATTTTTATCGGTGCCGTTGAGGATTATATTAATGAATTGCCAGACAACTTTTTTGATGCTATTTATTTTAATGATGTTTTGGAGCATTTAGCATATCCTGATGATGTTTTACGTGATCTAAAACCTAAATTAGTTAAAAACGGATTAATTATTAGTTCTATACCAAATATCAGGTATTTTAGAGTAATGAAAATGTTAGTTGCTGATGGTAATTGGGATTACGCAGACCATGGTGTTATGGACAAAACTCATTTGCGTTGGTTCACAAAAAAAAGTATTAGAAAAATGTATGAAGGCTTAGGATATGAAGTTATTAGCAATGATGGTATAAACCCAAGTAAATCATTAAAGCCATATCTCTATAATATTCCACTATTCTTTACGGCAATGGATATGAAATATGTACAATTTGCAACTGTAGCCAAGAATGTCTAAAGACTAAATTGGTATTAGTAAATCCTTATGAACCATAAACTACCGCTTAAACAAGATATATTAGACCTTATCGGTAGAAATAACGAATTATTTGAACACGATATAAAGTTATATAATGACGAGTTGAACATTATCGTATTATCTTCAAAATTCTTAGTTCTAGGAGGTGCAGGTTCTATTGGACAAGCCATTACCAAAGAAATTTTTAAACGTAAACCTATTAAACTTCATGTTGTAGATATTAGCGAGAACAATTTAGTAGAATTGGTGAGAGATATAAGAAGTTCATTTGGTTATATTGATGGAGATTTTAAAACTTTTGCACTCGATATTTGTTCTGTGGAATATGATGCTTTTATATCTGCTGATGGAAATTATGATTATGTTTTAAATCTTTCAGCATTAAAACATGTGAGAAGTGAAAAAGACCCTTTTACATTAATGCGTATGATTGATGTGAATATTTTTAATACCGAGAAAACCATTCAACAATCCATTAATAGTGGTGTAAAAAAATATTTCTGTGTTTCTACAGACAAAGCAGCAAATCCTGTAAATATGATGGGTGCTTCTAAACGTATTATGGAAATGTTTTTAATGCAGAAAAGTAATAACATCAATACCTCTACAGCACGTTTTGCTAATGTTGCTTTCTCCGATGGTTCTTTGTTACATGGCTTTGATCAACGTATTAAAAAGCAACAACCTATTGTAGCGCCACATGACATAAAAAGATATTTTATAACTCCTAAAGAATCTGGAGAACTCTGTTTAATGTCTTGTATATTTGGCGAAAATAGAGATATCTTTTTTCCTAAATTGAACGGAGCTTTACATTTAATTAATTTCGTTGATATTGCCATAAAATATATTGAAAATTTAGGTTACGAACCTTATTTATGTAATGATGAAGACGAAGCACGAGAACTAGCCAAAACTTTACCTCAAACAGGAAAATGGCCTTGTTTATTTAATAAAAGCGATACGACTGGAGAAAAGAATTGTGAAGAGTTTTTTACTAAAAATGAAATCTTAGACATGAATCTTTTCAATAATATTGGGATTATTAAAAACGATTTTAATTTTAATGATGAAGATAAACTCATTATGTTTACAAATACCATAAACAAATTCAAGACAAAAAAGGCTTGGACTAAGGAAGATGTAACTAGTTTATTTAATAAAATACTACCGAACTTTGACCATAAGGAAATAGGGAGAAATTTAGATCATAAAATGTAACTAATGCATAACAAAATAGATGTTGTAATAATGGCTGGTGGCAAAGGCAAACGTTTAATGCCATTGACAGCATACAAACCAAAACCATTGTTAAAAGTTGGTAATAAACCAATTATAGAATACAATACCGATTTACTAGCGTCTTACGGAATTAAATACATAACTATTACCATTAATTATTTAGGCGAACAAATTGTCGATTATTTTAAAGAAAACAATAAACATCAAATTAATTTCACTTACGTTAAAGAACACAAGCCTTTAGGTACTATTGGTGCTTTAAAACTTATAGACAACTTCACCAATGATTATATATTAATAATAAATGCTGACTTGCTCACTAATGCAGATTTTGACGAAATGTTTAATAATCTCCTTTTAAAAGAAGGAGACACCTTAATAGCAACTATTCCTTATAAAGTAGCTATTCCACATGGTGTTGTAGAAACAAAAGCAGGTTATGTTACTAATATTAAAGAGAAACCTTC
>NZ_CAXBGB010000112.1:0-7195 GCF_963975125.1 uncultured Winogradskyella sp.
ATTTTAATTGCTCATCATATTGAATATTAAACTTTTCCAATAACTTTAAATTACCTGCTAAAACTTCATATTTCCCTATTTTACCTTTCATTCCGTGACCAGAAATTTCCTCCACTTCGGATGCCGTTAAGGATGCGTTTTCAAGGTCAGCGTATTTTACAATAGCTTCAGCAATGGGATGTGTTGAATTGCGTTCTAAAGTGGCTACCAGTTCTACCAATTCATTTTTTTCTAATGTGATAGAAACCACTTCTTGAACTTCAAAAACACCTTTGGTAAGTGTTCCTGTTTTATCCATGACCACTGTATCCACTTTGGTCATTAAATCCAAGAAATTGGAACCTTTAAATAAAATCCCGTTACGCGAACCTGCTCCAATACCACCAAAATAGCCCAACGGAATGGAAATTACCAAAGCACAGGGACAAGAGATCACTAAAAAGATCAATGCACGCTCTAACCACATTTGAAACTGGTATGCCTCACCAAGAAAAAAGTAAGGAATTATTAGTAAAGCAATGGCCAACCAAAATACAATGGGCGTATATATTTTTGCCAAACGACTGATTAGAAGTTGCGTTTTGGCTTTTCTGCCGACAGCTTCTTGTACCAGTTTTAATATTTTAGAGAGCTTGGTGTCTTCGTGTTTACTAGTGGTTTTAATCTCTATTAAGGTGTTGAGGTTTATCATTCCTGCCAAAACAGTCTCTCCTTTTTCTTTGGTATTTGGTGCAGACTCACCAGTTAAAGCCGCTGTATTTAAAGTTGCATAATCTGAAACCAATTCGCCATCTAAAGCAATTTTTTGACCAGGTTTGGCTTGAATGATTTGCCCAATCTCTACATCTTTTGGATGCATGCTTATAAGGTTTCCGTTTTCTAAAACCGAAACTTCTTCTACTTGAACTTTTAACAAGGCTTCAATTGAGCGTTTTGCCTTGTTTACTGCAGCTTCCTGAAATAATTCGCCTACTACATAAAATAGCATTACGGCAACACCTTCTTCATAAGATCCTATTACAAAAGCACCAAGTGTAGCAACAGACATTAATACAAACTCATTGTAAATATTTCCTTTCACAATGAGTTTAGCGGCTTTTAATACAATAGGACCGCCAACAACTATATAAATAATTCCAAACCAAATTAAAGGAATGGGTGCTTTAAAAAATGGAATGTCGTAAAAGTCTATACCTATTCCCAATAGCAAAAAAAATATACCAACCACAGGTGCAATATAGTTTTTGTTTAAGCTAACTGTTGTTTTTGGTTTAGGGGTTTCTTGGGTATAATCTACAGCACAAGCACCATCTTCACATTTTAAATCTTCACTCATTATTTTATTTTGTTTGTTGCAAAGTACATTAATGAGTCATGCAATGGAAGTGCATTTATTGTTCATTACATTTATCGCAAATGCCTTTAACCACCAAGTTCACATTTTCTGCTTTAAAACCTTCTAGTAAATTAATGTGTGGGATTTTATGCGCTGTTAAACAAACGGTTTCATTGCAATTTGTACAGTGAAAATGCAGGTGTAAATCGGTGTCCATTTCGCAATTGCAATTTTCTTCACATAAGGCATATTTTGTAATACCAGTTCCATCATCTATTTGATGGGCGATACCATTTTCTACAAAGGTTTTTTCCGTTTGCTGAAATTATCCTTTGGAATATTGAAACTTCCTCTACTCGACGAACGTATAAACCTCGTTTACAAATTCTGTAACCCTAAAATACCCAAAAGCATAATCATCGGGATTTTCTGGATTTATGAAATTACCTTTTAGCCGTATTGGTACCGTTGCAAAGGGGTCTCCTGCATTATCGCCTTGCTCAATTAATGTATCCAAAAAATCGTAATACTCTTCAGTTATGCCAAACAGGTATATATCTACCATATCTCCGGGTAGTATCTCATCTGCTTCGTCGGCCTCGTTTTCTTCATAAAAAATAGACATTTCGTTACCATTTGTAAATTCGTCAGATAAGACTACCCTTAGAGGCAGCAAATCATTACCTTCCAAAAATGTGGCATAGTAAAAATTTACCTCATTTTCTGGATCACTAAAATAGATGGTTAGGTCTAGCTCTTCTTCGTCCGAACCACCTATACGGGATTGCTCTATTCTATCTATTTCAGGAACAGGTATTAATGTTTCTTGAGCGGTATAGGTCTCATTATTATAAATCACCTCTAAGTTATAGGTGTTGTTAATTATTGGTTCAAAATCTGCGGTTGTATAACGACCATCCTGTTGGTCTTCAAAAATAAATACATCGCCGTTTGTAACGTTTTCAACCCTTACTGATGCGCCTGTTACAGGGCTTGGTGTTAGATCGTAAAATGGGGTGGATAGGCTTAATTTTATGGTTTGGTTATTTCCTAACGAGCCTTTTTCCCAACCTAGTGATGCTTCAATAACCAAACGTGGGGCTTCGGTTGGTACGCTTATATCTACCACATCTGTGCAGGAAAAAGCAATCAAACCAAGTAAAGCCATTTTTAGTGCGTGTTTTGATTTTAATATGTTTTTGCGTATTATTTCTATTAAAGTGTTCATTTTATTAAAATTTAAAGTTATAGGTTATTGAAGGGATAATACCAAATATGGAAGTCCTTGTTGCTTCGTTTGCTCCTGTATTATAATTTTGACCAAATGTTATAGAGGCGGCATTTCTTCTATTGTACATATTATAAATACTAAAAACCCATTCGCCTTTCCATTGCTTATCTGGTTTGCGATTGGGTTTGTAGGTTGCCGAAAGATCTATCCTATGGTAAGCAGGTAATCTATTGGCATTTCTATCGTTGTAGATTACAACAGAAGATCCGTCGTATTCAAATTGACCGGTTGGATACGTAACTGGGCGACCGGTTTGATAGACTGCATTTGCGCTAAATGTCCATTTATCTGTAAATTTATACATTCCCGTGATTGAAATATCGTGTGTGCGATCAAAGGGCGCATTATACCAATTGCCATTATTAATTCCTGGACCTCCTGCAATTCCACCAAAAGAGCGTTGCTCTGTTTTAGCTAAAGTATATGAAAACCAGCCCGTAAAGCGCCCTTTGTTTTTTCTAAGCATCAATTCTAAGCCATAGGCTCTTGCTTCCCCATTTAATATTTCGGTTTCGATGGTGTTATTACCTATTAAATCTGCGCCATCAATATAGTCAATTCGGTTGTCGGTAGTTTTATAATAGGTTTCTGCTTCAAAGGAATATGCATTGTCATTGAATTTTTTATAATACCCTAAAGCATATTGGTTAGACAGTTGCGGTTTTACATAAGTTCCGCTCGTTGTCCAAACGTCTAAAGGTGTTACTGATGCCGTATTAGATAGCAATTGCAGATATTGTGCTGTACGTGTGTAACTTCCCTTTATTGAAGAATGGTCAGATAATTTGTACGACAATCCTAAGCGTGGTTCTAAATTTCCGAATTGTTTAATGGTTTGGCCTCTAGAATATTCTGTTTCTCCAATAGCTTCACCACTTTGGTAGATGCCTAGTCCTTGGTTATAAACTACTGGCTGATTATTTGCATAATTTGTGATGGCCTGTCCGCCCAATCGGTTGAATGTGCTGTAGCGCAAACCATATCTTGCGGTAAGCTTGTCTGTAATAGTATGTTCTACACTAGCATAAGCTCCTGCTTCAAAAGCCCTTTTTTGATCTAATTTTAATGGATTAATGGGTGAAGTTGGCGTAGATGGTGTAATTTCCCCGGGATTTAAATTATACGAAATACCACTAAGTCCAAAGTCTATTTTTATTTTATCGCTTGCATAATAGCCAAAATCGTATTTTAGGTTAAAATTTTGTATATCCGATATCCAATCCAATTTAACAAAATCGAGTACTATTTGATAATCGTATTTACTATATATAAGCGACAGGTTAGAGAATAGTTTATCGTTAAAAATATGGTTCCAGCGTAGATTGCCAGTGATGTTACCGTAATTACTATCCAAAAGGCTTGATATATTAAAAACATCTCTACCAAAATAGCTTGATAAATATATTTTATTGTTTTCGTTAATTTCATAATTGGCTTTAAGGTTTAGATCGTAAAAACTGATATTATTGTTTGTTAGCTCTTCCGAAAGCCCCATAAAAAGCTGTGCATACGTTGATCTTCCTGCCAAAAGAAAAGAGCCTTTCTTTTTAAACAAGGGGGCTTCTACAGCAAGCCTACTTGAAATTAACCCAATACCTCCATTAAGCTCTAGCCTTTTGTTGTTGCCGTCTTTTTGCCTTACATCTAAGACTGAAGCTGTTCGACCACCGAATTTAGCAGGAATGTCACCTTTATAAAGTTTCACATCTTTAATGGCATCATTATTAAAAATCGAAAAAAGTCCAAAAAAGTGAGACGTATTGTAAATAATCGCTTCATCCAAAAGCACTAAATTTTGATCTACAGCACCTCCTCTTACGTTAAAACCCGCAGAACCTTCTCCATTGTTGGACACTCCTGGCAGAAGCTGAATGGTCTTTATAAGATCGACTTCACCTAATACGGCAGGCACGAGTTTAACTGTTTCCGCTTTTAAAGTAACAACGCCCATCTGAGGTTTTCGAATATTTAATCTCTCTGAACCATCAGATGCTGTAATAACAACTTCGTCGAGCAAGCTTGGATCTTCTTTAATTTCAATGTTGAGTTTTGTGTCTTTATTAAGGTATATCTCTTTTTGTATTTCTTTGTATCCTAAATACGAAACTACCAATATGTATTTTCCTTCTGGTGCCGTTATAGAGTAAAAGCCATACTCATTTGTGGTTGTGCCTATTGTTGTACCTTTTAAATAAACCGCTATACCAAACATGGTTTCTCCATTTGTTTCATCGCTAATAGTTCCTCGCAAAGTGTATTCTTCTTGTGCGAATAACATGCTGTTAATTAAAATAAAAAATAATGGTAAATAGGATTTCTTGAATAATTGACTTAAATATTGCATATATAATTTGATTGTTTTAAAATAGATTTTTTGTCTGTAATGTCTAAAGTTTTGGTTGAGGTTTACTCTTGGCTAGGATACTAACCAGCTTCATAGAATATATTATGAACACCATAATAGCCTTATTATTGTATCTGCGGCGTTGTGAATTTATTAGCGATTGATCTCATCAAATAATTTTTGTTTTTTCATAATCTTTAATACTATGTAAATTATTGATGAAGCCAAAGCACCATAAAACCAGAAGTCATATTCAAATCTAATAGCTTGTAGTTTTATCATTTCACCGATAAAATTAAAAGCCCAAAATAATAGAAACACGGCTGCTAAACCGTTTTTCTCTTTTTTTAATGCCTTTTTGATACTAAAAGGATATTTAGCTTTTTGATAATACTTAAAAGAAGGCATAAATGCAGGTGTTTTCTTAGCCCAATCCAGATAGATATCACCAAATTTTTGTCTTAAAAAACTTTCTTCGGCATACATAATGCGTTCATAATAAAAGGCGTAGAACAAAATGAAGGCAATCACAAACCAAGTATTTTCAGTGAGCATTGCCACGCCAAGCCACATAAAGAAATTACCCAAATATAAAGGATGCCTAACTATTGAATAAATGCCTGTAGTGTTTAGCTCTTCAGCAATTTGCCCTTCCGTTGTATTTCTTCCAGATGTGTTTTTTGGTGTATAACCTACTGTGACAACTCTTATATACAAGCCAAATAAACTAATGCCAAGGCAAATGTAGTAGTAGAATTCTGGTAGCCAATTACCTGCTGCTACAGTGTTGTAATGTTTTTGATTGATAAATACCAAAAAGCCAATAACTAAAATGATCAATGGTAAATAACTTCTATTTTTAAATAAAAAGTCGCCTTGTGTTTTAAATTCTTCTTGTAATGCCATGCTTTAAGGGTTTAAATTCCCTCAAAGAACGAAATGTCAATGTATAAGATTATTTACCTGTTGTCCAGAATGCTTATTCTGTACCTATTATCTTTTTTTTAGCAATAGAATTCTTGAATTGCGTAGGGGTTATTCCTTTGACTTTCTTGAAAGTAGCATTAAAAGAAGACTTGGAACTAAAACCGACTTCTGTCGCCATCCCGAAAAGCGTAAAATGGGCATGTTGGTCGTTTTGTAGGTTTTTTACAAACGCATCAACTCTATATTCATTGACAAAATCTTGAAAATTTTTGTTTAAATGTAAGTTTATAACCTCAGAAATATATTGCCTAGGAATATTTAATTTTTTTGAAACGTTATGGATTGATAATCTAGAATCCATAAACAATTTGTCTTTTTCCATGGCCTGTATTAAAGCATTTTTATATTTTTCAATTAATTCAGGCCTTAGGTTAGAGGATTTGTACTTGGTGATCTTGGTATTTGGTATAAGCTCTTTTGGCTTACTTATGAAATAAAAAGTAATAAAATAAAACAAGAATGCAATAACAAGAAGCAAATAGGTGTTAAAATCATCATCTTCAGAAAACACAATAGGCGCTAACTCAAACAAATCAAGAACACCATTTATATATGAAACGCTCATTATTAGAACAATGGGGGCAATAAAGTACAGAATCCAATTTGCCCTTTTAGTTCTTAGTAAGTGGTATAAAATGTAAATTAAGTAACCTAAAAACACAAAGTCAATTAACGTCTCTATTAGTTCTAAAAAATCGTTTTCCTCATCCGAGACAATTTCCAATGTTTCAATTGAAAATGAAAATAAACTGGGCAAGAAAAATAAATAATCCCTTTTTAAAAAAACTTCATTGTCTGATCTAAAATATTTAAAATACAAAAATAGAAACGTTAGGAATAGCGAACTGTCAAACAGAACCCAATCTGCGCCCTCTATAAAAAGGTTGTTGTCATCATCACCAATTATGTACAACAGTATAGATACAATACTTCCAAAAAAGAGCCAAAAAGTTATTTTCTTATAGTTCTTTCGGGTTCTATAAAAAATAAATAAAATAAAAAGTCCTTGCAGCAAGGCAACTATTTGGATGATTTTAAGCATTGGTTCTAATTTTATTATGTAACTCTTATAAAAGAAAAATATTTTAAAATTAAAAAGAAACAGAGTTTAAATTTCACTCCATCAAGTAATTTTCTATGTTATCATTATCTATTTCAATTCTCTTTAAATCGCAATAATCTCAACGCATTAATTACAACAATTAATGTAGAGCCTTCGTGTATAGCAATTGCCATA
>NZ_CAXBGB010000113.1:0-7155 GCF_963975125.1 uncultured Winogradskyella sp.
GCGCCAATTAGCCAAAAGAGTATAAATGTTTGTATAACACCAAAGAATGCTTCCAAAAGCGAAACGTCCATTCTAATAATACTGGTAGTGTCTAAGCCGTGTAAGAGGCTGTTAAAGAAGGTGATACTACCCTCTTGACCTGCTGTAATCATTACAATCATACAGCCTAAATAAATCAAGGCTCCTGTGAGACCTAATGCAAAACCGAGTTTTTTTACGTTTAACCGATACATAATTTTAAATTTAAATTAGTTGTCTGATTTTAAAATCTTTTTTAATTCTTCAAATTCTTCCTTAGATATTTCACCTTTTGCAAAACGCTTTTTAAGAATATCCAGTGGGTTGTCCTTTTTTGTTTTTTGATAAGGGATGTCTGTGGGAATAAAAAAGATCCAGATCAATAAAATGAGCCAGATAATCCACCATATAAAATGCATTCCGCCGTAGTAATTCATATTCTAAGTTTTTAATTATTATTTTTCTGAGCTTAAAATCTTTTTTGATTCTTCAAATTCTTCCTTAGATATTTCACCTTTTGCAAAACGTTTTTCAAGAATATCTAGTGGGCTTTCCTTCTTTGTTTTTTGAAAAGGTATATCTGCTGGGATAAAGAAAACCCAAACAAGTAAGATAATCCATATAATCCACCATATAAGGTGCATACCTCCAAAATGTCCGTCGTAAAAATGCATAATTATTAGATTTTAATTGTTATTGTTTTAGCTCTGTTATTGTATAACCTTCAAGTTTATAGAGTTGCTTCTGTAGTTCATCTATAGAAAGTGCTTCTGTCATTGTTAACAAGGTTGCACCTTTTGGTGCTAAGAAAATTTGTGCTTTTTCAATATTGGGATGTTCTTCCAGAATATTCTTAACCCTTGCTACACAACCTCCACAACTGATTCCGTTTATTTGAAATTTTAGTTTCATTGTGTTTTGCTTTTAGTGATGTTGATGTCCTTTGTGTTTTTCTGTAGGCTTCTCTGTCGATTCTTCCTTGCTATGGTTGTGGCCAGTATCATTATTATGACTGGAATGATTTTGATGGTCATTCTTGTCTCCACCATGTCCACCATGCCCATGAGTGCCATGTGGCATTAATAAATGAAAGCCAAACATTGCTACAATAAATATAAAGAGGGACGAACCGCTTCCTATACCAAACGATGGTGCTAAAAAGATGAACAGAAGTGGTATACCACAGCCGATAACCATCCATAACCAGTGATTTTTTTTCATTTTATTAGTTTTTGATATTATTAGTTTACTTTTTTCAATGTCCTCTAATTATTTTTACTTCTAATCAAAACTAAATTGTTAGAAATAAGCTTAGATGTTATGGTAGGTGAATTTTATCATTCTTATTTTTAGGTGAGATGTGAATGTGTAGCTGGGTTAAAGGGTAAATGGTCTTTCCTTTCTTTATTTATAAAGACCCAATCGCTTCCTTTTTTTACTGCGACAACCTCATTGTGAAAAGGTGAGATATAATCTATATCCTTTATGGTTTGTCCAGTTCCCAAGAGGGGTAGTAAGAGTATAATAACAAGTAAATTTCTCATTTTGAATGTGTTATTAGTTTCTTCAAATTTAGTAATGGTATCCGTTTTACATCTGCATAATTTTCTTTATTATTTATACAATTTGAATATAGAAATTCTCTTTCTATATTCAAAATTAAGTGATTTCATAATTTGTTTTAATAAGCACATTCTCAATATGCTTTTTTTATATTAAAGAATAAAGAGAATGTGCATTAGTTATTAATTGGCAGATTTCAAAAAGGCTTCAATCTTTATCATTTCCTTTTCTGTTAAATTTGCTCGAATTTTCATGTGTAAACTTATGGTCTCCCAGTCTGTATCATTGTAATCTGCAGGCGAAGGTGCTAAATGGCATCTATTACAGGCTTCTCCCCATAATTGAGCGCCAGATTTTTCCATTACAAATTCTTCTTCAACATCTGTAGACTCTATGTATTTATCCTTTGTAGAAGAACAGCTTACTACTATTCCGCTTGTTATAAGTAGCATTAAGCTGGTTATAACTGTTTTATGTATTGTTTTCATAATTTCTTAATTTATATGTTTGTTAGAATCCAATAGCCCAGTGTACAAAGAAGCCGTCAGTTTTGCCACCTCCATCATGACCGCCAACGCTATCCGTTGTTTCGTATGCAACTTTTATCACTGATCTCCAAGTTAGCCAATAGTTTAATCCAAAGGTATATTGATCTGATTGTTCTTCCCACTCAGCACCTTCTGGTGTATTTAAGTTAGAATATCTTCCTACTAGCTCTAATTTTTTCAAGAAATCACTACTAGCCATTGTTGGTCGGTAGCTTAATTGAGTGTAGAACGAGTCACTTTTATTGTCGAAGGTATATTCTTCTTCATCACCATCTTCATGAACTTCAGTAAAAGTAGCATCATCAATATCAGAATTATTGTATTGTCCTTTTATATCAATAAACCCACCAATTGCTGGTATTTGTTTTACGAAAGCAAAATCTATTGCATATAAGAATGCTCCTGTATTATCGTATTCGGAACCTCTCGCACCAACTTTACTTGATGAATATGTAGAAAAACCAATTTCTGTAGATGAATCTGCAAAAGGTAATAACCCAATACGTCCACCAAAAGCTTTGCTGTTATTATTGTCTTCAAAATTTTGAAACAAAAGCATACCAGCTTCTTCTGGTTCTTCACTACCATCCTTTAGTCTTGGACCATTGGTTGAATACACAGAATAATTAAGTTTTGGTCCACCAAGGTCAAAAGCACCTCGAAGTTCTACACCAATACCAGATGAAGGTGCAATACCATCATGACCAAAGCCAAGAGGTTTTGTAGGAAGTTTATTAATCCAAGCTGGATGTAGTCGTTCCATAAATGTTCCAAACGGAAGCAGAAACTTACCGGCACGAACTGTCATATTCTTATTTAAAATATACATAACATCTGCATATTCTAAACCTACCTCTAATTCGTTACCTCCAAGTACAAACTCAAGTTCTGCTTCAAACATAAGTCTCTCAGAATGTTTGAATAAGAAAATAGGTGCAAATGCAGAACCTACATAAGATGATTCTGTTTCATCTCCACTGCTGAGCGTGTTTAATCCCGTATGACCATAACCTCTAATCATAAACTGAGTTTTACTTGGTTTATAAGGTTGAGATGCTTCTATACTATCAGTCTCAAAGTCATTGTACGTTTGCCCATAAGAGTTATGACCAAATCCAACAATTAGTAATAATACTATTAGCTTTTTCATTATTTAAGTGTTCTTATATAGTTAATAATTTCCCAGCGTTTTTTTTCTGGAATTGAAGTTTTGTAACTAGCCATAGGAGCTCTTCCTTCGGTAATTTTCCAAAAAATAGCTCCATCAGATTGCGATTGAAATGCTTCTGTAGTTAAATTTGTTGGCTTGGGTGTTAAACCTGAACCAGCCATACCGTCACCTTTACCTTTTGGGCCATGACAAACTAGGCACAGTACTTTATAAAGTTTTTTACCCGAAGCTGCAGCTTTTACATCTCCTTTTAAAGGGTTAACTATCTTATCTGCACTCGCAGGAGCTACCCATTTTTTTTGTTGAATAGCTTCGTAATTACTACTCTCAGGAGCAGAACTAAAGCTCACTAACAAAGCGTACATCACACCTGTAAGTGTTAAACTGATTAGGATTCTTTTTGTTTTCATTTTATTCATTTTTGTTTCATTATTGTTTAATTCTTGTTTAATTTTTATTTCATTCTTATTTCATTTTAATTGGTTTTAAGGGTTTTTAAATTTATTTGTGATATAGATTTTTTATCTACATAATTTTCGTTGGTATCTATATAATTTCATCATAGAAATTACGTTTCCAGTTTTCTTTATTCTTATAGTCTGTCATACTCATTCCCACTACGTCTTTAAATTGTCTTGATAAATGGTTAACACTGCTATAATCTAGCATATGACCAATATCGGAAAAAGAGTGCCGTTTAAGCTGAATGAGTTCTTTCGCTTTTTCTGTTTTTAGTTTAATGAAATATTTTTCTATGGTGGTCTTTTCATTAGCAGAGAACAATTTGCTCAATGTCTTATAATCACGATGAAGTGTTGATGCTAAAAGTTCAGAAGTCTTTACTTTAATATGTAGTGGCAACTCTTGCAATTCTTCAATCAAAATTATCTTGATTCTTTCTGTAAGCATTTCTTTTTCGGTCTGTACAATTTCAAAATCATTGGCCTGTAGCACATTTGTTACGTCACTAATCATTTCATCATTAGTTTTGTTAGGCGCTTCTACCAGCAGCCTCCCTAATTCTATAGAAAGTATAGTTATTCCACGTTCCTGTAATTCTTGCTTAATTACTTTTAAGCAGCGATTACAGACCATATTTTTTATCCAAAACTCTTTTGGTTTGCTCATAGTATATAATTTACTATTAAATTTTTAATTCAATAGTTTTTAAGGCTTTGCCTCTACAGAATTTGTAATATTTGATGTTGTTAATAAACAAGGTACAATAATTGTTAACAGAATGTGAGGCTATCGGCTATAAAAGCAGAATTAAATTAAGTAAATCTGGTGGAGAATTTGTATATCATCATAAATTAATGGCGGTTTGTAGCTTTTCATAGGAATTACGTTTTCTTCAAGTCCTTTAAAAAGGTCAGTATAGTTAAACATGTTAAAGGAAACTAGCGAATCAACTTCTGATATGATATTTGATTTTTTGAAGATATTATCCCCTTTCTTTACAAAAGTCCGATTATTGCAGCAATCTTTTTCTTTTATTGAAGTACGTTGCGTATAAATATTGTCCTTATTTTGAACTTTGTCTTTACAGATTTCTGCTTTACTAAAAAAAGCCATATCCACCAATTGATTATAGCAAAAATGAATGTTCACTGTAAAAGAAGAGGTAGAAAACAGTATAAAAACTGCTAAAAAGAAGGACATTATTTTAGTAAAATACAATTTCATATTATGAAATTAAGAAACTTTGTTTAAAAAAAAAAGAATAAACAAAATTCAGTTAACATATTTAATATTATTAGATATTGAAAATATTAATCTATTGATGCAAATGTAAATTCAAGGATTAAACAAAAATATGATATTTATCATATTGTATTAGTAAGATAGATTAATGATTTTGTAAAATGTAAATACAAAATTTATAAAAATTAATGATGAATCAGTTTAGATAATTAATATTTTCTCAAAAAAAATGAGTAATCCTTTTATTAAATATGAGGTTATTTACAGAAGCATTTATCAGAAAATGAAAGTAAACAAAGAAACATTTGTTTTTAGTGAATTTACAGAACTGTAAAAAAAGCAATACGTTGAAAGTAAGTAATCTACAATGGAGGGGAATAATCGTTTTGGTATATAAATTTGAACTTTAAGAATTTCACGACTAAAAATTTTATAATGATGATACGTATAAATCATCTGGTTTTAAACATGGCATCCCCTCCTTATAGAGATTAAATACCTTGTGAAGTATATTATATCGCTTAGTAAAACGCAATGTTTTACTAAGCGATATATCTAAAATTATGTTAAACAAAATTCTAATGTTAAAATTTTTGTAGATTTGTAGAATTAATGAAGAAGTCTATATATAAAATATTATCCTTTTGCATGGCACTTTTAGTGTTCATTTCAACGTTGTCTTTTACCGTTGAGAGTCATTATTGTGGCGATGTTATAGTGGATTCTTCATTGTTTGGTTCCGTTAAAAGTTGTGGTATGGATTTATCACAGGCTAAATCTTCTAAAGATTCATTTAAAGGGAAGACTTGCTGTAACAATGAGCAAATTGTTATAAATGGGCAAAATGAACTAAGCGTTTCGTTTGATAGTCTTACAAATAATCAGCAACTTTTTGTTGCGTCATTTGTATATACTTATACCAACCTTTTTGAAGGTTTAGAAAACAAGGTATCCTCATTTACAGAATACCCACCACCACTTATCGTCAAGAGTATCTACAAGCTTGATGAGACTTATTTAATTTGATTTTAAACAATACACTTTATTGTATCCCATGGCTATTTTTCCATTAGGATATCTTTTTATATTCGGTATTTTATTAATACCACTGTTTAATTGTTTAATTATCAAAATTTATGTTAAATAAAACTATCCGTTATTTTCTTGAAAATAAGTTAATAACATTTATATTACTTGCCACATTTATTGTTGGGGGAATTGTAACCGCACCTTTTAATTGGGATTCCTCTATAATAGAGCGAAATCCAGTACCTGTTGATGCTATTCCTGATATTGGCGAAAATCAACAAATTGTGTTTACCGAATGGATGGGGCAATCTCCTCAAGATATTGAGGATCAAATCACCTATCCATTAACCACATCTTTATTAGGGATTCCGGGTGTAAAAACAATACGAAGTAATTCAATTTTCGGGCTATCCAGTATCTATATCATTTTTAACGATGATGTAGATTTCTACTGGAGTAGAACCCGAATACTTGAAAAATTAAATTCATTACCACCTGGCACAGTTCCTAACGAAGTAACTCCTGCTCTTGGACCAGATGCAACTGCTCTTGGACAAGTATATTGGTACACCTTAGAAGGAAGAGACCCTAAAACAGGAAAAGCAACTGGAGGTTGGGATCCTCAAGAATTAAGAACTATTCAAGATTTTTATGTACGTTATTATTTAACTGCAGCAAGTGGCGTTTCAGAAGTTGCTTCCATTGGTGGATTCTTAAAGGAATACCAAGTTGAGATTGATCCAGATGCCATGAAAGCCAATAACGTAGATGTTGGTATGATTATGAAAGCTGTAAAAAACAGTAATCTTGATATTGGTGCGCGAACTTTAGAGTTTAATAAAGTCGAATATTTGGTAAGGGGTTTAGGGTACATTAAAAACCTAAGTGATCTCGAAGAAAGTGTTGTTACCGTTAGAGATAATGTACCAATACGATTAAAGGATGTCGCCAAAGTACAATTTGGCCCAGCTGGTCGTAGAGGTGGACTAGACAAAAGTGGTGTAGAAGCTGTTGGTGGAGTAGTTGTAGCACGTTATGGCGCCAATCCCCAAGAAGTGATTCATAATCTTAAAAGTAAAATTGATGAAGTTGCTCCTGGATTGCCATCTAAAACATTAGCTG
>NZ_CAXBGB010000114.1:0-7138 GCF_963975125.1 uncultured Winogradskyella sp.
AACAAAACCAATTTCTCATGCTATGAACTATTCAATAAATATTGATTGTATTTTTATTCTCTTATTTTATCTCATAGACTTAGTGTTAAATTATTGGCAAATATTTTAAAGCCTAAAGTCTTTTAAAAATCTTAAATGTGGAAGGAAGGTGAGAAAAAGCATAGAAGTGCGCACTATTTGATAAGAAACCCAATTGGACAAGTTTTTAAATATCCCAGATCTTTCTCTAAGAGTCTCCATTGTAATTTCACTACACTCGCTTATAATCTTTTCAAAGTCTGAGTGAAGGTTTTCGGCAAATTCTACGGATTGAATTTCTACGTTCATCTCAATACTTCCATAACAGCTAAGACTGTTCAGATTAAAAGAACCGACAATAGACCATTTGTTATCTACCATAGCTGCTTTTCCATGTACTACGGATTTGTTCCACTCATATATTTTTATATTGTGATTAAGTAATGATGCATACAAATGTTCGGTAGCTCTACGCACTAATGGCACATCGCTAGTTCCTGCTAAGATTACTTTTGTTTTTATTCCTTTGTTACAAGCTTTTATCAAAGCCTTTGTCAATTTGCTTCCAGGTAAAAAATATGAGGCTACAATAACTATTTCCTTTTCGGCATTACTAATAGCTTCTGTGTAAGCGTCACAGACTTCTGTTTTTCCTTGTAACCAGTCGTTTTGTAATACTCCTATTTGAGCATCACCAGCAGAATGTAAAACAGGTTTTATTTTTCTTGAACTTCCCTTTTTGAAAAAATGATCGCTACACAGTTTTTGTAAATCTTCTGCAGCAGGACAATATAATTGTACTGCATAATCAAGCCATGGTTCCGTATTCACATTTCCATGATATTTATCTCCAATATTAATACCACCAACCAATGCCGTACTTCCATCTGCTACAACAACTTTATGGTGCATACGTCGGCCTATATAAAAATTATTTAGTGAAAATAGAGGCGAGAAAAACCTTAATTGAATACCATGATCGAGTAAATCTTGAACAAAACTATCGGGAAGTGCCGCACTGCCATAAGCATCCAGTAAAATATAAACATTAACTTTTCTTAGGGCGGCTTCTATTAAACAGTTGGCAATAAGGTTTCCCGTGTCATCATTTTCAAAAATGTAGGTTTGTAAATGAATTTCTTTTTCTGCCTTGTTAATTATTTCTTTTAACCGTACAAAATAATCTTCACCTGAATGAACCAGTTCAATATATTTTGTACCGTCTGCAGCCTTTAAAAAAGGCGTTTTATTATGTTCTCTAAAAACTTTCTTATGGTCCATCCTAATTATCTAAATCCTGATTGGTCAATAAATCCAGATCGACCGCTTTATTTTGTTGCTTCAAAAAATAAACTAGTCCTATTGCCGTTAAAACAATAACGCCCGAAATAATAAAAGGATAATAAAAACCACCAGCTATTAACCAAGTTCCCAATATTGGCCCAGCAATTTGACCTAAACTGATTATAGACGTTTGTATGGAAATATTTCTGCCTGTATGCTTTTTAGAGAGCAATGAAACGGCAGTGAGCAAATTAGGTGTTACCATAGATCCTCCAATGGCAAAAACAATTATGGTGATATAAATTAGTGAAGTCGCTCTAATAAAAGGAAATGCTATTAATGCGATACCACTAATTAGAAAACCCAAAGTCATCTGTTTTTTCCCGGATAGTATTTTTAGACCGTAAGTGGCAAATACAGGTTGCAGTATAGCCATAACCAATCCGCACAACATAAAACCAATTCCTACTTGGCTGCTTTTAAAGGATAATTCGTTTTTAGCAAATATTGAGAATACCGTTTCAAACAGTGTTATTGCAAACTGCAGTACAAAAGAGAGCAATAGCAATATCATAAAATATCGGCCAACTATAAATTTAGACTTAATGTTACCAATAGTATGCAATTGTAAAGGCTGTAGCTTTGAGGGTTTTAACCATCTCAAAATAATGCCTAGCACGACTATTCCAAAGATAGCCGACAATAAAAAAGGCACAGAAAATCCATCTAAATGAAACACGCCGTAAGTATAACTGTAATGTAAATTAGTTTGACTTAAAAAACCACCAATTACAGGGCCAAAAATAACACCCGAGCTTGCTGCAACTCCAGACCAAGCCATTATTTTTGTTCTTCGTTTCTCGGAAGTGATATCGCTTAAATAGGCATTACTAACAGGAATTACTGACGATGTAAAAATACCTCCAAAAATTCGAGCTGCATAAAGCATTGTCAAAGATGTGGCAAATCCCGTTAGCAACTGCATTATTACAAACCCGACAAGACCGATAATAATAATGGGCTTACGACCGTATTTGTCTGAAAGTTTGCCCCAAACCACTACAAATAGTAATTGAAAAAGAGGATAAATACTGGTAAGCAATCCGATATGGAAGTTGATTAGATCCGTATCCAGATTGTCATTTAAGGCGAGTCTTTCAGTATAATAAGGTAAGACTGGAAGCAATATCCCATAGCCCAACATGACTACAAATAAACTCAACAAGATTAAGAATATCTTGTTGAGTTTTTCTTTTTTATTCATTATTTTTTACCAATTTTACGCTTTAATAGTTGCGCATTAATGGCCACAATAATCGTACTTAAGCTCATAAAAACAGCAGCTACAGCTGGCCCTAAAACAAAACCTGAAGCGTATAATACTCCTGCTGCTAATGGAATAGCTACAATGTTATAGCCCGTTGCCCAAATTAAATTCTGTATCATCTTACTATAAGTTGCTTTGCCAAATAAAATTAAATTGGCAATATCTTTTGGATTGCTATTTACCAAAATAATATCGGCTGTTTCAGCAGCAATATCGGAACCAGAACCAACTGCAACTCCAACATTTGCTTGTGCTAATGCAGGTGCATCGTTTACACCATCACCTGTCATAGCTACAAATTCTCCTTTATCTTGTAAGTCTTTTACAATTTCCACTTTTTGATGTGGTAGAACTTCAGCAAAGTAACCATCTAAACCAAGTTTATCACTTACGGCTTTGGCGGTTTTTTCATTATCGCCTGTAGCCATATATACTTTAATATTGTTCTTTTTAAAGGTTTTTATGGCATCGGCAGATTCTGGTCTAATTTCATCTGAAAGCGCTATGTATCCTGCCAATTTTCCGTCAATTAAAACGAACACAACCGTTTCGGCAGCATCACTATAAGCATCTTCTGGAATGGCAATATTTTCATCGCGTAAATAACCTGGGCTAACTACTTTTACTTTTTTGCCTTCAACATCGGCTTCTACGCCTTTACCAGTAATGGCATTGAATTTTTCAGGTTTTGGAATGGCCACATTATCTGCCTTCACTTTTTTAATGATTCCAACAGCAATAGGATGTTCCGAGCTTTGCTCCAAAGCACTTGACAATCGAAGAATTTCCGCTTCGGAATAGGTGTCTGTAACAGATTTCATTCTGGTAACACCAAAATCTCCTTTGGTCAATGTTCCAGTCTTGTCGAATAATAATGCTGATATTTTTCTGGATTCTTCAAAAGCAGTCCGATTTCGAATGAGCAATCCATTTTGAGCTGAAACTGCTGTGGATATAGCAACTACCAATGGAATGGCTAGACCTAAAGCGTGTGGACAGGCAATGACCATAACCGTAACCATTCTTTCCAATGCATATACAAATGGAAACCCTAAAATAAGCCATACTGCCAATGTGCCAAATCCAATAGCTAAAGCAATATAGGTCAGCCATTTTGCAGCTCTATCAGAAAGGTTTTGCATTTTCGATTTGGTGCGTTGTGCCTCATCAACCATTTTAATGACCTTGCTGAGATAGCTGTCTTTGCCTGTATGCTTAACCTTAACTTTTAAGGTACTGTTGCCATTAATGGAACCTCCAATAACCGCATCGTCTTGCTCTTTCTTTACAGGTTTTGATTCTCCCGTCAGCATTGATTCGTTAAGATAACTGGTGCCCTCGGTAATAATACCATCTGCAGGTACTTTTTCCCCTGGTTTAATCAAGATGATATCATCTTTTATAAGATCGTCCAACTTCACATCTTGAATGGTGTCTCCAACGACTTTATGTGCCTCGGAAGGCAACATGCTTACCAATAATTGTAAGGCTTTTGATGCCCCTAAAACCGATTTCATTTCCAGCCAGTGCCCCAAGAGCATAATAACAATAAGGGTACTTAATTCCCAAAAGAAATCTTCACCCTTGAGTCCGAAAACAGTTGCAGTGCTATAAAAATAAGCAACACTAATGGCCATTGAAATCAAGGTCATCATTCCGGCACCTTTGGTTTTCATCTCACCATAAAACCCTTTTAAAAATGGCCATGCACCCCAGAAATACACAAAGGATGACAAGGCAAATAGATAATATGGATTCCCAGGCAGTAAGTATTCGTAACCAAAAAAGTCCTGTATCATTGGTGAGAAGAAGAGAATTGGGATGGTAATTATCAATGATACCCAGAACCGTTTTCTAAAGTCCTTGACCATCATTTTATGGTGGTCGTGTCCTGCCATTCCCATTGGTGCGTTGCCGTCATGACCGGAATGATCCATTTTAGAGTGATCCATTTTAGAGTGATCGTCCGATTTTGGGTCTTCCATTTTCGAGTGGTCCATCTTGGAATGGTCCATGTTTTTGTTTTTGTGATCTTTGTGGTTTTCCATTATATAATTATTTAAGTGTTTATCGTAATTTTTTTCTCATTGTTTCCGAAATGTTTTCGGCATAGACGCCATAGGCATCTACCAAAAGTCCTTTAATCCCGTTTTTTGATGAAATGGCATAAAGCACACTATTATCGTCCGTGCTGCTCATCCCTTCAAAGCGATAGGTTTTTTCCACTTCAAAATCTTCAGGATGTATTTCTATTTTGAGCGAAGCACATTCCAAACATTCAGGTTTTAAGTTGAAATCATAAGTATATCCTCTTCGAATAAGGTCATTTACTGCTTCAGACAGTGTGTCATAATTATTCATCTTCTTTTGGTTTATAGGTTATTGTAAAATAACTGCCGTCTTCTTCGATGAATTTCTGAAAGGACAGCAAATTTTTATCATTAAGTGTTTCGATTACGTCATATTCAAATTCTTTAATTCTTATACCAAGCGCATAAGCTTTAGCGTTAAGTTTGGAGCGAATGGTTTTTGTGGAATTGTTAGTTACCAAATTCCTTTCATAAATTTTTATCTTGCTTTTGGAACCAAAAAAATTCAACAATCCTGAATCGAAATTTATTTCCAATTCTAAATCCACAAGAGCATTTAAATCATAAAGCTCCTTAAAATTTCTTGAGGTGGTGCTTATTTCGGTAGCCATTTTTTTTGGGTTATAAAATGGAAATACCATAACAATAGTGCTAGATTCTTCAGGCTTACAACGATAGGAGGTTGTGTATTTATCGGTAGATATGCCTCTTTCATCAAACAATTCTGTTTCAACTTCAATTTCATAATATTTTTCAGAAATTTTTACTTTCCCAATTTTAAAAGTCTGTGTATTGAGCAAGTTTCCTTTTTCATCAAAATTTTCTCTGGTTACCAATCTTTCTGAAAGTTGACTAATAAGCATTTCGTTTTGAGATATTAAAATTGTAGGAATAAATAATAATATATACTTGAAAGCTTTAAAGCTCTGTTTAATTTTTGTGAAATCTATTCTATTCATATTTGCTTACTATTTATAATAATGAATTCATATCTAACACATTTATTTTGTTACTTTATTTGTCATAATTTTTAATTCAAATTTACCGAACTTAATTTACAAAAGGTGTTATTCTTGATAGTAATAAATGATATAAATATCATTTATTTTTCGAACCGTCACTATTTTATTCCTACCATATTTTTCAACAATTTGTTCCAACATCTTGAAACTCGGGCTTACCATGTTTACACCACAAACATGAACATTTTTAGGCACGCACTGATTATCTTTCAAACTAGGTCTAAACCAGAGTTTTGCTAATGCAAATAGTTACCGATTGCCAATACCGTTTGAATTATATTTTATACAAAAAGCATTTTTCATTAAATCACTGGGCTAAACTCTTTTGCTGCCCATCCCGACATATCCTCATAGGTTTTCCAACGTAGGTTTATGAGCTCCTGTGCTACTTTAAGTAACTTTTCTGCTTCTTCAGGGTTGGTTTTTTTCAAAATGGTGTACCTCAGTTCGTTATACGCATAGTCCTCAAATTTTATAGTAGGTCTGGGCGAATCAAGCACAAAAGGGTTTTTGCCTGCTTTTCTTAAAGTTGGGTTGTACCGTAATAATGGCCAGTACCCACTCTGAATAGCTAAATTTTGTTGGGTCATCCCTTTCCGCATATCAATCCCATGTGCAATACATTGACTGTACGCCAATATAATCGATGGTCCGGGATAGGCTTCGGCTTCGCGCATTGCCAAAAGTGTTTGTTGAGGGTTAGCGCCCATGGCAACCTGTGCCACATAGACATTACCATAAGAAATAGCTTGTAAAGCAAGGTCTTTCTTACCCACTTTTTTTCCACCACTAGCAAATTTTGCGGTAGCCGCCGTTGGTGTTGCTTTAGACATCTGTCCGCCTGTATTGGAATACACTTCGGTGTCCAATACCAACACATTGACATTTTTACCTGTAGAAAGCACATGGTCTAGTCCTCCAGAACCTATGTCGTAGGCCCATCCGTCTCCACCAACCAACCAACCACACACTTCTTCTGACCAGATGATCTGCTACCGACAGTAGTTTTTCAGCTTCATTTTTATCAATTTGGGCTAATTTTTTCTTCAATTTAGATATTGCCTCTCGCTGTTCCGTTATTTCAGATTCATAGAGTTGTTCAGTATTAAGTAGTTTTTTCGCCAACTTCTCCCCAATTGCATGGCGTGAATAGTGTACCAGTTTTTTAGCCATAGACAGGTGGTTATCGGCAGTTATGCGCATACCCAATCCGAATTCTGCGTTGTCCTCAAAAAGTGAATTTGACCAAGCTGGACCCCTACCTTCTTCATTAACGGTCCAAGGTGTTGCGGGTTGGTTGCCTCCATAAATAGAAGAACAGCCAGTAGCATTGGCAACGATTAGTCGATCACCAAACAATTGAGTAAGTACTTTTATATAGGGTGTTTCGCCACAAC
>NZ_CAXBGB010000115.1:0-7123 GCF_963975125.1 uncultured Winogradskyella sp.
GAATAAAGAATGATTTACACTAACATAAATTACATAAAAAGACCCTTTCTAAATTCATAGAAAGGGTCTTTTTATATTCTTAAGAAGCGTTTTACTCTTCTAAACTTATATTTTTAATATTATCTGAATAAACACGATCTATTAAAAGATGTCTTGGATCTATTGCCGCTTTAACTGGTAACGAATCTAATTGAATTGTAATTGACGAATTCTCTTTATTAAACTTCATACGTTTTTGGCTGTATAAACGTTTTTCATCATCATCCATAAAGAAACCGACATCAATCCAATCGTTAATAGCCGTTTTAGTTTCATTTCCTAAACTATCTGGTTTTATTTTAGAGCTTTCAATATCGAGCGTCACTTCATATTTTCCGTTATCTAATTTTTTATAATTAGCTTCTTTCATTCGGTTATCATACAAGGTAATTTCCTTAAACCAATCTGTAATTAGATATTGTAAAGAATCTGGGACTTGCGGCTCTAGATGTCTTAAAAAATCTAATGACGTAGGGTAAGGTGGTTTTTTATAACGATACTCTTCTAAGAAATTCTTCATCGCTAAATTAACTTTGTCCTCTCCAATATAATCTTGCAGTGCATATAAAACAACACTTCCTTTTCCGTAATGGATATAAGCTTGGTTTTCCACTTTATATAATGGTAATTCTTTTAGTCGCTCACCACTTCTCCCTCTTAGATAGCGATCGTGGTCGTATTTAAGAAATTGTCTCATTTTCATTGGGTCATTAGTAATACTTTTTGATGTCATTCTTGAGGCATATTGAGAAAAACCTTCACTAAATAAAGTAGAACCTTGCATGTTTACACCAATTAATTGATGTGCCCACCATTGATGTGCCATTTCATGAGCTATTACGGCATCCACTACGTTATTTCCGGTTTCATCTTCAAGATTAATTATAAATCCTATAGCTTCAGAATAGGGCATGGTTCCTGGAAAAGCTTGTGCAAATGATGCGTATCTTGGAAATTCAATAATTCGACATTGTTTATGATAATAAGGTCCGAAATTTTCTGTAAAGTATGCTAAAGAGCGTTCTACAGCATCTAGCATCATATCCACATTTTCAGGATGCTTTTCGTCGTAATAGACTTCAATATCAATACCATTCCATTTTCGTTTTCTAATTTCATAATCAGCAGACATAAAAGAATAGAAATTTAGCGAAGGAGTGTCCGTTT
The DNA here is from genome assembly GCF_963975125.1 of uncultured Winogradskyella sp. Classification (GTDB taxonomy): domain Bacteria; phylum Bacteroidota; class Bacteroidia; order Flavobacteriales; family Flavobacteriaceae; genus Winogradskyella. The sequence continues at coordinate 1,207 of NZ_CAXBGB010000115.1, forward strand.
TATAATGGTAATAATCTCTTCCGTTTTCTTCCCATTTTTTAATTAGAGAACCTGGCGCAATAGCTGTCTGTTCTTTTATAGTTGAGATTACAGTCTCTACATTAATGAAGTCTGACTGACCATTATTAATGTAATTACGATTGTGTAATTCACTTATCTCACCAGATAACTTTGGAGTACGTTCTTTAGGTTTTAGACCATACTTTTTCCGTGTGTTTTTATCTGCTAGTTCATAACCTTCGTTATAACCCATGGTTGGTAAAACATCACCATTATTAAAGAACGTTCCGTTTTTTACAATCATAGTTGGGCCGCGACCATTTTCAAAGCCTTTGGTAATGAATTTATTGTCTACTTTCATTACAATGGTTTCACCTGGTTGTAAAGCTGGTGTCAATTTGTAAATGGTATATAAATAAGTTGAGTCTTTATAAACGGATTTAGCGTATGGTATATTCAGTTTTGTATCCCAACCTTCACCATTAAAAAAGTGAAGTGAATCAATAGGCTTATTAGATTCATTAGTCAATGTTATATCTGCTTTGACATGGATATCTCTTTTATTGGGAAAAATATCTATATAATATTTAGCATCTGTAATTTTAGGATGTATGGCGTTTTTGTACTTGCTGTATTTCTTTTCGAAATCTGCACTAAGTTGTTCTGTAGTATTACTAGAACGATACGGATTTAAAACTTGCGTATTGTAATACACAAAACCAGCAACTCCAAGCCATATAACAGCTATTAAGGCAATAATGCCACGATAGCTTTTCGGCACTTCTTTTCTGGCAGTTTTTATACGACTTAATAGTGAACTTTTAGAACCACGATTCCATAATGCACCTGCAATTAGTAATCCCAAAACAGATAATAAAATCCAATAGAGGTTAAACCATAATTTACTTTTTAAACCAGGTCCAAAAGCGTTCATATCGGAATACATAATAGAAGCTCCACCACCAATACTTAACATATTGCTGCTGATATCTAAAACACTTAAAACGATGTCCCAAACCAATAATACTAATACTGAGATAAAATAGCCAATGTATTTGTTACTAGACAGCACCTGAATTGTAATCATAACACCACCAAATACAATGTATAGCGGGATATTTTCATATAGTAAATCTATTAAGTAAACATCTAATTCTATACGCGTAAAGCCATGAAGTAATTGATAAATAATAGCTATTAGAATAAAGAATAGATTTAAAATAGTAGTTATGCAAACTAGAGATAAGGCTTTAGCGGCCAATGAAATAAATGAGGTATGCGCTGTAGTATCTATCACTTCATTTATTTTAGAATCTCTGTCGCGCCAAATTAATTCGCCACTAAAAAAGATGAGAATGATGACCGTAAAAATATTGGTGTTTCCTTTTATGGAATCGATTAATTTATAAGTAAGCGGATAGGATTGTAGCCCAAAATACTCAAAGCCAGCACTTAAATCTGCAACTAAAATAATAATACAGAACAGAAATAATATCTTAAACGTAACACTCTTTACAATACTCAAAAAGTTAGTGTAAAAGAAACTTTTAAATTGAATCCAGTTGGTTGAAGCATTATAAGTTGGATTTAGCTTTGGCAGCGCAAATACAACATCTTTGTTTGAAGCGCTTATTTTTTCTTTCTTAATTTTTTTATTCTTCTTTGTGAATGAAAAACTAAAATAGGAAATCATTAAAATTATGAATCCGACTCCAGTCCAAATCAATCGATTCCAAAAAAGCACTCCAGAAAAACCAGGACTTATGGTATTCTTTTCAATTGGTGTGAAATATTTAGTTTCAATAGAGTAGGTGTTAATTCCGAATATATCAGATAAACCTGCAATGGTTTCATTATCCACGTCAGACATTAATGAACCAGAAATAATATAGGCCACAATAATTACTAATCCACCAACAAATGAAATAACTGTGCTCTTCCATTTATTTGCCATAGCAAAGATTACAGCTCCAGCTAGAAACATATTAGGAAGTATAAACAGTAAGTAATTATTCACAAAAGTTTCGAGGTAAAATTCCCCATAGCGTGCCGTATCTAACCAGCCAAAAATTGAATTCAAATAAGTACCAAGAAGGATTCCTATAAAAACACCAAGTAATGGCAATGTAGAAACAACAAGCGCACCAAAGAAGCGACCAAAAAAGTAGCCTGGTTTACTTAAAGGCGTTGTAAATAAGATTTCATTGAAATCGTTATTATGATCTCGTAAGGCTGCATTATTAAAGAAAGCTACTGCCATCAAAAGACTAAAAATGCAGAATATAGTGATATGAGTAGTAATGGTATATGGAGAATTACGATAGACATTACCAATAGCTCCACCAATTTGAACATTGTCACTAACTGTGGCAAAGAATTCCATCAATGCCAAAATGAATATGAAAATATACACCATAGGTTGCTTAAGGGTATATTTTAATTCTGATAAAAAGAATGTTTTAAACATGATTAAAATGGTTAGGGATGATTAAACAAGTACGTTAGAAGTGTTGATTTTAGAAAAGAAGACATCCTCTAAATTAGGTGTCACTTGTTCAAATCCGTTTTGTGGATGTTCGTCACTAAATACATGTATAAGCGGTTTTCCACCTACCATTTTATTTGAAATTATTTTATACTCGTTAGCATAATTTTGAAGTTCGTCTCTGCTAACTATTTTATGAAATACTTTACTTCTTAATTCGTCAATGGCAGATTGCGGTGACCCATGATATACAATTTCACCCAAATTCATAATTGCCATTTTGGTGCATAATTCTCTTATGTCATCTACAATATGCGTAGAAAGAATTACAATGACATCCTTACCAACATCAGCTAATAGGTTATAAAAGCGATTACGTTCTCCTGGATCTAAACCAGCAGTTGGCTCATCAACGATGATTAATTTAGGATTTCCTATTAATGCTTGTGCTATACCAACACGTTGTTTCATTCCGCCCGAAAACCCTTTTACAGATTTGTTACGCTTATCGTAGAGATTCACTTTGTCTAATAGATACTTCACTAATTCTTTACGTTCTGAAGTATTAGTGATTCCTTTAAGAATCGATAAATGTGTTAGTAATTGTTCTGCGGTAATACGAGGATAAACACCAAACTCTTGAGGTAAGTAACCTAAAACTTTCCGTAACTCGGCTGGTTGATTTAAAATATCAATATCATCTAAAGTAGCAGTTCCAGAATCAGCTTCTTGGAGTGTAGCGAGCGTTCGCATTAAAGACGATTTACCTGCTCCATTTGGACCCAAAAGGCCAAACATTCCATTTTCTAATTCTAGATTAACATCGACTAAGGCTTTTACGCCATTAGCATAAGTTTTTGATAAATTATTGATTTTTAGCGTGCTCATGGAAGGTTTTTTTGATTGGTTAATTGTTAATATGACGACTAATTTGATAAAGCGTTACAAGTCGACTATAGATTTTTACGAACAACAAGTTATGCCTTTATATATTAAGACGTTAAAAAAGGGAAAAGGGTTGCCTACTAATCATAGTATTAGAAGAGCGAATAATAAAAAGAATAACTAAAATTACTTTTTCAAATACGTAATGAACGAAAATGCATGCTCATGTTTCTCATCAGCATCATGAGTTGTTCTGTTCACTTCTTGCCATTTGGTTTTATTAATAACGGGAAAGAATGTGTCTGCACTTTCAAAAGTAGAGTGTATACGAGTAATTTCAATTGTATCAGCTAAAGACATAGCTTGTTTGTAAATTTCGCCACCTCCAATAATAAAGGGCTGTTTGTCATTTCTAGAAGCATCAAGTGCATCTTCCATATTATTAACAACAATAACACCATCTGGTGCTTGGTAATCTTTTTGCCTTGTAATAACTATGTGTATTCTATTTGGTAATGGTTTTGGAAAACTCTCAAAAGTCTTTCTGCCCATAATAATATGATGACCGTTTGTGAGTTTCTTAAAACGTTTTAAGTCATCACTTAAATGCCAGATGAGGTCATTGTCTTTACCAATAGCATTCTTTTCACCAGCAGCAACAATAATAGTTAACTCATTGGAGTTTTTTTTTTCTGAAGCTTCAGGTAAATCTTTAGCTTCGTTATAGGCTTGTGTCTGTGCGATTTTAGTTTCTTCCTTTAGGAAGTTTTCTTTTAACTTGTCAATACGTTGTTGCTGTTGGTTTACTAATTTATCGAGTTGCCGCTTTTCCCAGTCTTTACCCATAAATTTATTAGTGATAAAAACATTGAAGAAATGATATGCAAAAAGAAATAACCAAGCTAGAATAGCATATACAAACCAATCAATTCCAGCGATTTTAAAATCTTTACCAATACCTAATACTGTATTGGCTAAAATTAAAAATACAGCACCAATTAAAAAGATAACAAAATGAATGTACAAACGCTTCTTTTGCTTAATGCGTTTTTGTGCATTTTCTATGAGTTCTAATTGATCTTTATCTATAGTTGAAACTTGTTTTTTATTTCCGAACATAAACGTAATTTAATAAGTTAAAGATACCTCTTTTTTACTAAATCGTTGTCGTAATTTTTTAGGTTTAAACATTTAGTATTTTCGAAAACGATATAGTCCAAAACCCTCTATATGTTGATAGATTAGCTATTGCTAATATATTAAATTTAGTGTTTAAAAATTATAGAGTATTCAAAATATAATCCCAATTTTATGAAATTAATAATTCTTTTAATTTTAGGCTTTTAAACTTTATTTTGTGTTTTTTTCTTTTATACTTTTGTCTCTTAATTAAATGTATTATTATGGCAATTAAAAAGCAGTATTTAAAAAGTAAGCCAGTTTGTAAGGTAACATTTTCTGTGCCTTCAGAAGAAGCAAAAAGTGTAACTGTAGTTGGAAGCTTTAACGAGTGGAATACTGAAGCAACTGAATTAAAGAAATTAAAGAACGGAACCTTTAAAGGAACTGTTGATTTAGCAAGTGAAAATTCTTATGAATTTAGATACTTAGTTGATGGTAAATCTTACGTCAACGACGAGCAAGCAGATTCTTATGCTTGGAACGACTTTGCAGCAGCAGAGAACTGTGTTATAAAATTATAAGGGAATTCCTTAAAACTAGACATTAAAAAGCGTCTCGATTTATTTCGAGACGCTTTTTTTAATATGTAACTCTTCTAAATACAAACAATACATAATCTTAATAGTTTCATTGAATTAGGTATTAAAAATAAATAGTCATTAAAAGACTAAAGGGAGTGTGAACAGGTTTACCATTTTTTGTTCCTGGCACTTTAAATTTTGGTAAGCGTTTTGCAACTCGGATGGCTTCTTTGGCAATAGCCCGATGATTAGCTTTGGTATTAACATGTTCTACTTTATCTTTTTTATTAATAATAAAATCTACTTGAAATTTTGTAAATTTTTCTAATGGCTTGCGTGATCTGCTATGTCATAATCAAAACTTAATTTAATGAAGTTCTTTATTTTTTCTATTGAGCATTTTTTTGATTCCTCATTAGACATGTCTTTATCACAACCTCTAAAAACAGGATAGGTAGATGCTCCTTTTTCTTTTGGTTCTAGGTTTATTTTAAGTGGGAGTGTATAAGGAACTTTAACAGGTTTACCTCTTATATGTCCTGGTTTTAAATTAGGTATAAGTTTTGCAACTCTAACAGCTTCATTGATTAAATAGTCATCTTTAGCTTCAGCATTGATATCTGTAACTTTACCATCTACATCAACTTTAAATGTTAAAAAGACGCTCTCTAAACCGGGAGACAAATTTGAACCTTCTGGTATAATGGTATTAAAATTATCGTTAAACAGCTGTGCTATTTTTTGAGACATGCACTGCTTTTTTTTGGCATTACTTTTTAGCTTTTCACAGCCTTTATAAAGAGGCACATTCTCAATGATTTTAAATATTTTCGTAACTCTTTTA
>NZ_CAXBGB010000116.1:0-7067 GCF_963975125.1 uncultured Winogradskyella sp.
AACCCAGCACGTTTTAGTAAAGCCTCAGGTTTTGGTTCTTGTCCTCTAAATTTTTTATACAGTGTCATTGGGTTTTCTGTGCCACCTTGAGATAATACATTGGTCTTAAATTTATCAGCAACCACTTTATTAAAAACACCTTTTTCTTTAAAGTATTCAAAAGCATCTGCGTCTAATACTTCTGCCCATTTGTAACTGTAATAACCAGAAGAATAACCACCTTGAAATATATGTGCAAATGAGGTGCTCATACAATTTTCAGACACATCTGGATATAAGCTGGTGTCTCCAAAAGCTTCAATTTCATAAGATTTAACGCTTGAAATTTTTGAGGGATTAACACCATGCCAAGACATATCTAATAATCCAAAACTTAATTGACGTAGTGTTTGCATACCTTCTTGAAATGTAGAAGATGCTTTTATTTTCTCGATAAGTTCCATGGGAATAATGTCTCCAGTTTCGTAATGCGTAGCAAACAACTTAAGAGTTTCTTCTTCGTAACACCAGTTTTCTAAAATCTGACTTGGTAATTCAACAAAATCCCAATAGACACTTGTGCCAGATAAACTTGGATAATTGGTGTTTGCTAGCATACCGTGTAGTGCATGTCCAAACTCATGAAATAATGTTGTTACTTCATTAAACGTCAGTAGAGAAGGTTTACTCTTAGTTGGCTTAGTAAAATTACAAACAATAGAAACATGTGGTCGCTCATTTACACCTAGCTTTATCATTTGAGGTTTAAAAGACGTCATCCATGCGCCATTACGTTTACCAGCTCTAGGGAAAAAGTCGGCATAGAAAATAGAAACTAAATTGCCTTCATTATCATTTACTTTATAGGTTAAAACATCTTCATGATATTTATCTATAGTATCAATTTCTTCAAACTGTAAATCGAATAATTTTTCAGCTACAATAAAAGCTCCGTTAATTACGTTTTCTAGTTTAAAATAAGGTTTTAATTGCTCGTCATCTAAACTAAATAATTTTTGCTTCAATTTTTCAGAATAATAACTAGAATCCCACTTTTGTAATTGATCGATATTATCTAAATTTTTTGCAAAATTTTCAAGTTTTTTAAACTCGCACTCAGCAGCAGGTTTAGCTTTTTCTAATAATTCATTTAAGAATGTATTTACTTTTTTAGGTGTTTCTGCCATGCGCTCTTCTAAAACAAAATGAGCGTGTGATTTGTAACCTAAAAGTTGAGCGCGCTCAAAACGACGTTTTGCTATTTTAAGGACTACTTCTTGATTGTCTAATTCGTCATTATTAAATCCTTTACTTCCAAAAGCTTTAGAGAGTTGTTCTCGTAAAGCTCTATTATCCGCATAAGTCATAAACGGAATATAACTTGGGTAATCTAAAGTAATTAACCAGCCTTCTTTGCCCTTACTCTCAGCTAATTGTTTAGCTGCTTCTTTCGCTCCTTCTGGTAAACCTGCTAAATCAGATGCGTTAGTAAGAAACATCTCAAATTTGTTGGTTTCGGCTAAAATGTGCTCACCAAACTCTAATTTTAATTGACTTAAGTCTTTGTCTATAACTCTAAGTTGTTCTTTTTTGTTTTCTGCTAGATTAGCGCCATTTCTAGAAAAACCTTTGTATTTTTTATCTAGAAGTGTTTCTTGTTCGGTCGTTAAATTTAAATTCGATTTTGAATCGTAAACTACTTTTACGCGTTTAAATAAGTCTTCATTTAATGTTATATCATTACTAAATTCTGAAAGTAATGGAGAAACTTTCTGTGCTATTTTTTGAAGATAATCATTAGTCTCAGCAGAATTTAAATTGAAGAAAATACTTGATACACGATCTAATTCTACTCCAGAATAATCTAAAGCTTCAATAGTGTTTTCAAAAGTTGGGAGTTCTTTGTTATTTGCAATAATATCAATTTCAGATTTTGCTTTTGATATAGCAGTTTTAAACGCAGGTAAAAAGTCTTCAGTCTTAATTTTTGAAAAAGGAGCTGTGTTATATTGGGTTTCGAATGGTTTATTAAGAATTGTCATTGTAAATCGTCTTAATTTTCTTACTTAATTTATTGATAATGTGAATTTTAACTCATTTTTAAGAGGGAAAAAACAGAATTCATGTTTAAGTTTAGTTATTTTTGCAAAAACTTTACAGGCATTTCTTTTTGCGGTAAAGAATTGATTAATAGCTAAAAGCCTTAACGAAAGTTGAGGCTTTTTAGAGATTTTTAGCTGATTCAATAACTTTAATTCTTAACCCTTCTTTATAAATTATAATTTTGTCTAAAATACATTTGTCCGAGCAACCCAAAATCTGAGCTGCTAAAATCCCTGCATTTTTTGCTCCATTTAAAGCGACAGTAGCAACAGGCACTCCACCTGGCATTTGTAATATTGAAAGTACTGAATCCCATCCGTCAATAGAATTACTGCTTTTTACAGGTACACCAATTACAGGAAGAGGCGATAAAGACGCCACCATACCAGGTAAATGAGCTGCTCCACCTGCTCCTGCAACAATAACTTTGATACCTCTTGTATGGGCATTTTTACCGTAATCAAATAACTTATCTGGTGTGCGATGTGCAGAAACAATATCTACTTCTACTTCAATATCGAATCCTTTTAATATATCAATAGCGTCTTGCATTACTGGCAAATCGCTCTTACTACCCATTATTACGCCTACTTTACTCATAATTTATTCACTAATTACTTCTATTGTACGTTTCACTTTTTCTGCCACTTCACGAGCTACTGTAATATCTTTATTCACTATAGTAACATGTCCCATTTTTCGGAATGGTCTTGTTTGTTTTTTTCCATAAATGTGTGGCGTAACACCATCCATTTTTAAAATGGCCTCCATATTTTTATAAATTACATTTCCGGTGTAATCTTCGGCACCTACTAAATTTACCATTACTCCTGCTACTTTACTTTCTGTATTACCTAGTGGTAATCCTAAAATGGCTCTGAGTTGCTGTTCAAATTGCGAGGTGTAACTCCCTTCAATACTGTAATGCCCAGAATTGTGAGGTCTTGGCGCGACTTCGTTAACTATGATGTCGTCATTCTCTGTTTGAAACATTTCTACGGCTAATAAACCAACATGCTCAAAAGCAGTTGCAGTTTTTAATGCAACTAATTCGGCCTTTTTAGCTATATTATCAGGAATTCTAGCTGGGCAAATAACATATTCAACTTGGTTGGCTTCAGGATGAAATTCCATCTCAACCACAGGATAGGTTTTTAAATCTCCTTTTTCATTTCTGGCAACAATTACAGCGAGTTCATTTTTAAAAGGAATTAAATCTTCAGCTATACATTCTACATTTGGTAAGTTAATTAAGTCTGTATATTGTCTTACTATTTTTACACCAGTACCATCATAACCAAATCGAGTGCTTTTCCATACAAACGGATAACTTAATCCACCATGATTAATAGCTTCATCAATTTCAGAAGTGTATGCAAATCTTGAAAAACCAGCAGTCGGAATATTATGATCGCGATAAAACAACTTCTGAGTGGCTTTATTCTGAATAGTACGAAGAGTTTTAGAAGATGGAAATACTTTTACACCTTCATTTTCAAGCGTTTCTAAGGCATCTACATTTACGTTTTCAATTTCAAAAGTTAATACATCGACTTTTTTCCCGAAGTTAACAACGGTATCATAATCTAATAAATCACCAACTGTAAATTCATCGCAGGCTAAACGGGATGGTGCATCTTTACTTGGGTCTAAAATACAAGTGTAAATATCAAATTTGCGTGTGTCATAGAGCATCATTTTGCCGAGTTGACCACCACCAAGAATACCGAGTTTGAAATTTGAAGAAAAATAGTTCATCAACTTTAGTTGTTCTCATGTCAATGAGAAACTTTTTAAGGATTAAAACATTCACTTTTGTGTTACAAAAATAAGCTAATTATAGAAGAAAATTCTAAAATCATAAATCAAAAATCGGTATTCCACAATCTATTGATTATCTTTGCATTTCTAAAATAATAAGACATTGATAAAGCTTCACGATTTATACTTTAAACCTTTTATTTCAAAGCAAGCAATTGATACTGCTGTGCAGAACATGGTAGATGCAATTGCGTCAGATTTAAGTGATGAAATGCCTGTATTTGTTGGGATTTTAAATGGATCATTTATGCTGGTGAGCGACTTTGTTAAAAAATATCCAAAACCTTGTGAGGTTACCTTTATTAAACTCGCATCTTATGAAGGTGTGAAATCTACAGAAGATATTCAGCGTTTAATAGGGTTAACACAAGATCTCACTGGGAGGACAGTAGTTATTTTAGAAGACATTATAGATTCAGGAAATACTCTGGTAGAAGTGCATCGTATTTTTAAAAATGAAAATGTAAAACAATTGCTCATTGCAACATTGTTTTATAAACCAGAAGCTTATGATAAAGATTTTAAGCTTCATTACGTTGGCATGGAGATTCCTAATAAGTTTATTGTTGGCTATGGCTTAGATTATAACGGTTTGGGTAGAGGTTTACCAGATGTATATCAATTAAAAACAACACAACATATGACCAACCTAGTGTTATTTGGCCCTCCAGGAGCAGGTAAAGGAACACAAGCTAACTTTTTAAAAGAGAAATATGATTTAGTGCACATCTCTACAGGTGATGTCTTTAGATATAATATTAAAAATGAAACAGCCTTAGGTATATTAGCTAAGTCATTTATGGATAAAGGGGAGTTAGTTCCAGATCAGGTAACTATAGATATGTTGAATAAAGAAGTCGAAAAAAACGCTGATGCTAAAGGTTTTATTTTTGATGGTTTCCCAAGAACTAATGCACAAGCTAAAGCCTTAGATCAACTAATGGACACTAAAGATTCTCAGATTAATGCAATGGTTGCTTTAGAAGTTGATGATGAGGTTTTGGTGCAACGTTTATTAGAACGCGGTAAAACTAGTGGAAGAGCAGATGATGCTGATGAAGGCATTATTAGAAATCGTATTAAAGAATACTATACAAAAACAGCAATATTAAAAGATTATTATTCTGATCAAGATAAATATTTTGGTGTTAATGGAGTAGGTAGTATTGAAGATATTACAGTGCGATTAAGTGCTTTATTAGACAAGCTTTAGTTTTTATGAAGACAGGAGAATCTCATGAGGTTTCATTATGGTTTTATTTCTTGTAGAATCAGATTTAGCATAAGATTTTAATTAAAAAATCCCCACTTCCGTGGGAAAAGAATATGACTGAAGGAAATTTTGTTGACTACGTAAAAATGCACGTATCCTCTGGTAATGGAGGTAAAGGTTCTGCGCATTTGCATCGCGAAAAATACATACAGAAAGGTGGGCCAGATGGTGGAGATGGAGGTCGTGGTGGCCATGTAATTCTCAAGGGAAATTCTAACCTATGGACCTTAATTCACTTAAAATTTAAACGTCATATAAAAGCTGGTCATGGATCTCATGGTAGTAAAGGAAGAAGTACAGGTGCAGATGGAGAAGATGCGTACTTAGACGTGCCATTAGGTACAGTAGTTAGAGATACTGAGACTAACGAAATTTTGTTTGAAATCACTGAAGATGGAGAAGAGAAAATTGTTGCAGAAGGTGGTATGGGAGGTCGTGGTAATTGGCATTTTAAAAATTCAATTAATCAAACTCCGAGGTATGCGCAACCAGGAATTCCGTTAGAAGAAGGTTTTATTACATTAGAGCTTAAAGTGCTAGCAGACGTTGGCTTAGTTGGTTTTCCTAATGCAGGTAAATCTACATTGTTGTCTGTTTTAACTTCAGCAAAACCAAAAATAGCGGATTATGAATTTACGACACTTAAACCAAATCTAGGTATTGTAGAATATCGCGATTTTAAGTCGTTTGTAATGGCAGATATTCCTGGTATTATTGAAGGTGCTGCAGAAGGTAAAGGTTTAGGCTATTACTTTCTAAGACACATAGAACGTAACTCAATTTTACTATTTTTAATTCCTGCTGATGCAAAAGATATAGTAGAGCAATATGAAGTTTTAGTTGATGAACTACGACGTTATAATCCTGAGATGTTAGATAAAGAACGTTTTGTAGTGGTTTCAAAATCTGATATGTTAGATGACGAATTAAAATCTGAAATTTCTACTATTTTAGATGAAGATTTAGATAGCAAGTATATGTTTATATCATCTGTAGCACAACAAGGATTGACAGAATTGAAAGATAAGCTTTGGAAGATGTTGAATGATTAAATCTTAAAGCTAAAGTCATCTCAATTTCTATTGAGATAATTTATGTGGTAGTTGTGTTGTGAATAGGGCTATGATTCAGTTTTTTAAAGCAATGCTTATGGTAAAAGAGCAGTTTATTTAGTTTATAGCTATTCCTATTGTGTTTTTCGTATTCTTTAACAAAAGCGGTTCAACCCTCTTTTAAATACTAAGAGTTAAATTCTTTACAAGCATCTTAATTTTTTAATACCTTTAAAATAAAAAGATGAAACCATTCAGATTTATTTTGATCCTGCTATTTATTACCTCTTGCGGAACCATTGTCAATTATGACTACGAGAAATCAACTGATTTTACTGCGTATAAAAGTTACAACTATTTTGATGATATGAAAACAGGTTTAAGCGAGCTTGATACCAAACGTTTAATAAGAGCTATCGATGCAAAACTTGAAACTATGGGATTAACACGTTCAGATAACCCAGATTTTTATATAGATATTCAAAGTCAAGATATTCAAAACCGAAACAATAACAATGTTGGAGTAGGTGTTGGAGGTGGAGGCGGAAATGTTGGAGGCGGAATTTCTGTAGGGTTACCCCTTGGCAGTAATCAAAATACAAGAGAGGTTGTCATAGAATTTGTAGACGATACTAAAAGCGGAATGTTTTGGCAAGCTGTTAGTGAGAGTTCATATCAATCTAACGCAAAACCAGAAAAACGCGAAGCTAAGTTTATCACCTTGGTTGAAAAGATTTTTGTCGGTTATCCTCCTAAAAAATAAATTGGACATGTTAGGTTAATGATTAACGAGTTCAAAATATATTTTAATCAAAGTTGGCTTACAAAATAAGTCGAAA
>NZ_CAXBGB010000117.1:0-6788 GCF_963975125.1 uncultured Winogradskyella sp.
GGTTTTAGTAGGTGCATACTATAATCTCAAAATAATAGTTTAACTATATTTACAGTCAAACAAATTAGGTTAATGAAAATAGGACTCCTCATTTTAATTGTATTTAGCTCAATGCTTATTAGTTGTGGTAATAATAAAAGCACACAAGGAAGCGTAGATGCTAAAACTACAAATCAAAAAGGCGCTATTACAGCAAAAGCCATTGAGAATTTTAACTATACGGATTATGTTTTAAGTGAGAATGCAGGAAAAGTAGTGGTTAACTGGGAAAAATATCAAGAATTAGCTATTCAAATTAGTTATTTAAAAAAAGCAGATTTATCATTTTTTAATGGTGATAAAGCATTATTAAAAACGTTTATTAAAGAATTTAAAGAAGGTATTCCCGACCAATTGCGTACAAATCCTATTGTATCTAGAAGTGTAATTATTGAAACGAAGCTCTTAAAGTTGAATGAAAATTTAACGATAGATAATATAGATAGACGTGTTAAATTATTGGGCATTAAAGATGTATTAGAATCTTTTTCTAATCTTAATTATCAGATTAATAAAAAGATAGAGTTTGATGTTTATGACAAAATTAAACCCGAATAGCACTCCATAATAATCTTAAAGCTTTGTTAAGCTGTAGCAATTCCAAGCCATTTTGGTCTTATTAATAATTGCTTTTAATTTAAATTAAACAAAAAAATGCTACCATTTGGCAGCATTTTTTTGTTATCTAATATAACCTACTAATTCTTTTTTGCAGCAGCTTCTTTTTGCGCTTGTTGCGCTTTTTGAGACTCCAATGCTTGCCTACTCACTTTAGCTAAATTAAAATTAGGATCTATAGTTAAAGCCTCATTAATTTGCTTTATTGCCGCATCTATATTATCTGATTTATTCTCTGAAAATGTTAATATACCTTTTAAATATAATAGAGCCGCTTTCATAGAAGTTTCGTAAGGTTGTTGAGTTTCGTAAAACGTTCGTTTCATATCGTCCTTAACGTTAGTTAGTGCATAGTCGATATTTAGTTTAGCACCAACCAAATCGTTTGTCTGAATTTTCATGTCAGCCATTTCATAAGCCAAATATACATTTGAACTACGAGAGTAAAGTATCTCATAATGCTCTAATGCCATTTTTGGCTGATTAAGATTTTTTAATGCTAAGGCCTTAACCTCAACATTCATATCAGTATCGGTAGCATTTTTTTCTACACCAATAGTGTTTAAGGCTTGCATATACTTTCCTTCAGAAAGGTATAAATAGGCTAATGTATCCTGCCTCGCAGCTGAAGGTTCTAAAATATTGAGATGTGTCATAGCATTAATAATGCCTTGAACATCACCTTGTTTTTTCATCTGCTTGTAATAAGTCTTGTAGTGTTTTGTTAAGTCGCCATTTGTCTGTGCAAAAACACTTACTGAGAATAACATAACAATTGCAATTGTAATCTGCTTCATAATTTAGTCTAAATTTAATGCGCCAAAACTATAAAAATTAATAGGAATAGGTCTTAAAAAAGTATTAATTTCTATGGAGCTTGTTTAAAGGTGTAGTTTAAAAGCTGTATCAGTTTTGCACTGTTTACTCTTTTTCCTTTACTTTCTGTAGAAGTACTAAACTCAGGAAGGGGTAAACTATGATGCTGACAATAGGCAGAATAGTATGTTTTTTTATCTGGGTGATTAGGATGTACTGCATTTATGGATAAGTTATAAAGGTTATTTTTTAGGATATCTGCAATAATCTGTATGCAATCTTCTTTGTGTATTAAATTAATGGGAGCTTCAGGGTTTGAAACATCTTTCCTTCCAGATAAGTACTTCGCAGGATGTCGTTCTTCATCAAACAAACCACCAAAACGCAAAATTGTAGTATAGAAATTAGGATTGTTTTGAAGCAGCTGTTCAATTTCAATAAGTTGTTTTGCACTGTCAGATATTGCGTTTGGTTTTGTTGTGTCTATAATTTCTAGAAAATGGGTTTCATCATTAAAAACCGAAGTAGAACTTATATAAAGTACATTCTTTATGTTGTGATCTTCAATTGCAGATACTAAATGAGCTATTTCTGCAACATGATTTTTATTGGGATTTCTTTTTAAACCAGGCGGAATATTGATAACAACAGTTTTACTTTCTGCTAATAATTCTGTGTAGTTTCCTGATATACTATTTTCATTCAAGTGAACCAAAAAACCTTCAATATGGTGTTTTTTTAAAAGGTCTAGTTTATTGCTAGAGGTTGTGGAACCCTTTACAATAAAACCTTCATTAATTAAATATTTAGCCAAAGGAAACCCAAGCCAACCACAACCAAAAACACTAATTTTTTCTTTCAATTTAAAACTCTACAAATGAGTTGTAAAAATACGGATTAAAAAAGCTTATCATTTTCGATTTTGCTAAACAAGTAATTTTCAGTAACTTTAGAATTAACTCTAATATTAAATGTCATGGGAATAAAAAGTTTTCAAGGTGCACGTAAGCAACAAAACTCAGTAGAACCTGTTGCACTTAAAGTAAGAGATTATATGACTACAAATCTTATAACATTCAAACCAGATCAGTCTGTACAAGAAGTTGTAGAGTCTTTGATTAAGCATAAAATCTCTGGTGGTCCTGTGGTTAATGATAGGCAAGAGTTAGTAGGTATTATTTCTGAAGGGGATTGTTTAAAACAGTTGAGTGAAAGTCGCTATTACAACATGCCCTTAGAGCATGATAATGTAGAAAAGCGAATGGCTACAAATGTTGAAACTATTGATGGTAATATGGATGTGTTTGATGCAGCAAATAAGTTTTTGCAATCAAAAAGGCGTCGTTTCCCTATTGTAGAGAATGGTAAACTTATTGGGCAAATTAGTCAGAAAGATATATTAAAAGCCGCGCTTCATCTTAAAGGAGAAAACTGGAATAGCACAACAAAAAATCACTCTTAATCATCACGTTTTACCAAAGCATAATAATCACCTTCTAAGGGTAAATAACCTTGGTCGTACACAAAATAATACACTGTACCAGCTTTAGTAGTGTAAATACTTGTAAAATAGCTAAAATCGAACCCTTTCTCAATGAGTTTAGCTCTAGTACATTTGGTCTTTTTGTTTGGGTTGAGTTCCTCTAAGATTCTATAATTTTTTCGTAATCTATTATTGGTGTTTCTAATAAGGTTTTTAGAATCTTTATTGATACGATTATTGTACGTGTTTCTACAAGCATCGCTACAGAATTTTTTATCAATTCTGCCAATGATTCTATCACCACATTCGGGACATTGTTTTTGCATACTTCTAAATTAAGTCTTTACAATATAATAATTAAACACTTATAATCCGCTAGCGATAATTATAGTGTTAGTATTATTAACGTTTTTATGGATATCTACCTTATAGACTTTTGCTTTTATATAGTTGGTTAGTGAGTTAATGGTATTGTTTTTTAAATCTCCAACAGAAGCATTAAAAATAATAGAGCCTTTTGAAGATTTTGAGCCAATTACATTATCCCAAAATTCTGTACTCAAAACCTTATTTGGAACGGTTAAATCTATAAATAAATCGACTATGATAACATCGAATTTTTTTTTATTGGTTTTAATGAAATCAAAGGCATCTACACAATGAACGCTAAGGGTTTTGCTTTCGAAAATTGCAAATTCCGTATTGGCAATAGCAATGATAATAGGATCAATTTCTACAGCATCAATGTGTTTGGTGTAGTTAAAATCCTCTCTAAGTGTCTCAATAACACTGCCTCCACCCATTCCTAAAACTAATACAGAATTGATTTTAGAGAGATCAATTTTTTCTAATCCAAATTTTAAAATACGCTGCAGTGAGCCATAGCTATAATTAGCATTTTTAGAATTGAGGTGTTTTTTACCGTTAAACCAAGTGATTTCTAATGGGCCACTATATGTAGAGTTTATCGTTTTTGTTATTGGGTAGATATAGCTGAGCAGACGTTTCATATTGTGATTAAAGATACAGTTAATCGTCATTAGACATGAGATAATTATGTTACTTTATGAGTTTAAATGATTTGTTTTTTAAGTTGGTTCATTGGTGTAACACATTTAAAATTCTGGGCAATAATTTATTGGAGAATAAAAGCCTTCATCTATTTCAATTTTGTGGTTGCCCGATTCAAAACAAACTAAAAACCCACCTACATTGGCATTAATTTGCCAACCGTTAAATAATCCATATGATGCACCAATCCCTTCATAGAAATATTGATTGTTACTTAGCTTATATTTGGTTATATAATTAGAGCCAATTTCAATAGAATCTATTTCGGTTACTATATCATTATCATAATTCCATTTATAATTTAATACCTCGCCAAGGTTAATATTAAAATTAGCATAGAGATCTTCTGTGTTTTCATTTTTGTGAACATAATAAACTAAATCAGTGTCTTGTCGCATTGCCGCAATATATTTCACATCATAGAAGGTTGAGATAAATTGAGGTAGACCTCCAGAAAGGGGTTGATTAAATATTGAATCAAATTGGTTATAATACATTTTCTTGTATTGTAGGTTATTAATTAACGTATCTCCTTCAAAGTAATACAATAATTTCCGTCTTCTTGTTTCTAATATATCATTAACGTTATCAATATATTCAACATTTCCATTTATATACCATTTGTTAGATTCAGAAGTCATTATAATTGACTCATTTAAAACAGCCCGATCTCTTGTTTGCAAATCGTTGTTTTCAGAACAATTATTTAGAGTGCATATAAAAAATAAAACTATATATTTTTTCATAATTTAGTTTAAATGTTTTTACTACTGTGTCTTGGTATGTGAAGTGATTTTTATTTCAATTCTATATAGATTTAAACTTGATAATAAAATGCATTCTACTTTTTGAGTTTTTTAACTTGAATTCTAATAAACTCTGGCAAGTAGCTGGGCGTGCATCCTTTTGAAACAACGTCGTCTTTATATAGGCCAATATTTTCTCCCAAAATGATGCATCGAGAACGTTGTTTAGATTCAAAAACCCCAATTTGAGCAGCCGTGAAATTCATAGCCCATTGAACTTCGGCTTCTTCTTTTGCTATCTTATCTTCTATAGAAGATAGCAGGTATTCAGTGTTATTGGGTGGCGTTTGTCCGGTCCATCTTAGTCTGGCTTGATAATACCAGAAAACACGTCTCTGAATTATTGAAGGACTATTTTCCCAAGTTTCTATGAGACTTATTGTTTTTTTGTCTTTAGTGAGTTGGTTTGCCATTAGCCAGTCTGTTAGTTGTATGCGCTCTGAGTATTCGTGATTTTGTATGTCCTTGTCAATCTGGTTAATGAATTCTTGATTAAGAAGTTTTTTGTCCATAATAAGAATTGCCATTTGTCTGGAATAGAATTCTCCAGTTGACCAAAGCTCTAAAGCTAAATTATGATTCTTTTTGATTTCCTTTGCTATTTTTCGCAAGTCACCAAGTTTTGTTTCTCTAGTGTTTAGTTGAGAATGTATTCTCTGAGCTTTAGAACTAAGATCCATTTTTTAATTAAACATTATGTTAATTCATTTAGTATGTAAACTTGCACTAGCAATTAATTATACACGGCTTACGTTATTTGCTGTTAGAAGCTAAAAGATTTAAAACCAATTCGGTTTGTTGCAATACATTGTTTGTTAATTCTATATACCTTGAAATGGTGTAACGTTCTTGGTTCAAATGATTGACTATATCTTTTGGTAAGTCATTTACTTTTACATTTTTCCATAAGAGTTGGTGTGTTGTATTTTTATTAAGAGGATTTCCAATGACTGGATATTTGTTTCCAAGGTTTTGCATATAGTCTAAAAGGAGATCTTTATTACCATTTTGTGTAATTTTTTCAAAAGTTTGAAGTCGATTTAATTCCATAAGTTCTTTTCTTAAGTCTTTATCGAACAAATCTATTTTCCCACTAGATATGAGTAAATTAAAACTATTGGTATTGTAAACATTGGTGACTCTAATTCCAACAAATTCATTATTAAAGAGTTTATAATAACTTTCCAGATTATTATAATGCCCATTTACAATACTATCACCAATTGAGTTAATCCTTTCAATTCTGAGATTATTTCTTAAAAGCCGAGCATTAATTTGAATTGTATCTTTTGTGTAATCATTAATTAAGGCTGTTTTGTATTCATTTTTTAGAGTTTCTTTTTTTCTTTTTTCATTCCAATTATTAATCTGTAATGCTATGAGAATTCCTATAACAACAAGAACAATTTCTCCAATAGCATATTTAAAATATTTTCCAGTTTTGTTTTTCTCCATAAGGTCGTATCTAATTTTTCTAAAAAACTTTATCATTAATTGATGTTTAAGTTACTATTTGTATTCTCACCAGACCTCTTCAAGAGCTTTGATTTTGCAAAGGCAAAATTGAGTTAGAATAGTCTAAAGAATTTTATCATTTGTTATGGGTTGGTTAAATGTCTTGCCTTGAAATATGGCTACAGGTTAAAACTGGTTTACGCGGTTAATTTATATACCATATTTGGTGTTTTATAGTCTAAAGATAAATGTAATCTTATTTCGTTGTATAAATTAATTGCATTTTTTGCAGCTCTTTTGGCGTGATCCACGTTATCAAAGGTTTGGTCGAGATAGAATTCATCTTTTAAGATTCCATTTACACGTTCAGGCATTGTGTTTTCGTAACAATGATTTTCTTCGGTCATACTAATATCTATCTTTTTTCTCTTTAATATTTGTGTGTAGTTTTAATGCTTGTAAATACAACAAAGCTTGCCGAGATCTTTATGAGCGCATAG
>NZ_CAXBGB010000118.1:0-6408 GCF_963975125.1 uncultured Winogradskyella sp.
TTTTGCTGGCACCCAAATTCTACCATCATTACGTAATGATTCAGACATCAACGTTAATTTAGATTGGTAATCTCCAGAACGCGGAATACATGTTGGGTGAATTTGTGTGAAGCAAGGATTTGCGAAATATGCTCCTTTTTTATGGATTTTCCAAGCTGCAGTGGCGTTACTTCCCATGGCATTTGTTGAAAGGAAATAAACATTTCCATATCCTCCAGTTGCAATAACGACAGCATGAGCAGAATGACGTTCTATTTCGCCTGTAATTAGATTACGAGCAATAATCCCTCTAGCTTTGCCATCAACTTTTACAACATCTAACATTTCGTGACGATTGAACATTTCAATTTTACCACGAGCAATTTGACGATTCATCGCTGAATAACACCCTAATAATAGTTGCTGTCCTGTTTGTCCTTTAGCGTAGAATGTTCTAGATACTAAAACTCCACCAAATGAACGGTTGTCTAATAATCCACCATAATCACGAGCAAAAGGCACACCTTGAGCCACACATTGATCGATAATATTTCCAGAAACTTCTGCTAAACGATACACGTTCGCTTCACGAGAACGATAATCGCCTCCTTTTACTGTATCATAAAAAAGGCGGTAATTAGAATCGCCATCTCCCATATAATTTTTTGCCGCATTAATTCCACCTTGAGCTGCAATTGAATGCGCTCTTCGTGGTGAATCTTGGTAAGCAAAAGCTTTTACATTATAGCCTAATTCTGCTAAAGTTGCAGCAGCAGAACCGCCAGCTAATCCTGTACCAACCACAATAATATCTATATGTCGTTTGTTTGCTGGGTTAACAAGATTGATTTTATCTTTATAATTTGTCCATTTATCTTTAATTGGACCTTTTGGTACTTTTGAATCTAAAGCCATATTAGATATTTTTTAGTGATTAAAGTGATGAAATAATGCAATAAAAATGAATCCTAATGGAATAACAATTGCGTAGAATTTACCGAACCCTTTTAATCCTTTAGTATATTTATTATTTGCTCCAACCGATTGGAATGCAGAATCAAAACCATGTAATAGGTGAAGTGCTAAGAATATAAAACCTATGCAGTAAAATGCTACTCTCCAGATAGGAACAAACTTTTCTTGTAGTTCGTGAAAATATCTAAATTCACCATTGTGCATACCAGACATATCACCAACAATATACTTAGTGTTTATTTCTGGAATCCAGAAATCAATAAAGTGAATGATTAGGAATACGAGAATAAATCCTCCACTCCAAATCATGTTTCTACTCATCCAAGTAGAATTGGCAGCACCATTGTTTTTAGCATATTTAATGCCATTTGCTTTGTTGTTTTTAATTTCGAGTACAAATCCCATTATAAAATGAAAAATAACACCAATAATCAATACAGGTTGTATTAGATATTGAATCACCCAAAATGTTCCCATAAAGTGAGATACTTCGTTGAAAGTGTCTGGACTTATTACAGAAAGGCTATTAATAACAAAATGCTGTAGTACAAAAATCATTAGGAAGAGTGCCGAAAGTGCCATGGCAAATTTTCTTCCAATCGACGAATTTAGAATTCCGCTCATTGTAGATCTAATTTATTTTAGTCTAACAAAGATACAGCGCAAATGGCTTTTAGCCAACTGCACTGTATTATAATTAATTATTTAGAATGAATTTAATCAAACGCTTATTACTTTATCTCTAACTTAGTTTTAGCATTGTCTATTTTTACTATATATATACCTTTTGGTAAGTAATATTTTCCATTATTAGCTTCATTAATATCTATACTTGTACTTTCTTTCATCAGAGCTTTACGGCCTTTAGGTGTTAATTCTAAATTATAATCTACATAGTTAAAACCTTTGTCTGCATTAACAGACATACTTTTCAATTCGGCTCCTTTTTCTGAAAGAATTTTAATGGTTCTTTGGCCAGGTGAATTACTATAAAATTGAATTGTTTTTTCTGGCTCATAAGCTTCTAACCATTGACTCCAAGAACTTCCCCAACGACCAGAATAGCGTATCGGACTTATATCAAAAATTGTAATCGCTTTAGTTTTTATATCGGCATTCATTTTTTGTAATGGAGCAATATTAGCTTTGTAAATACTTCTACCATGTGTACCTAATAATAAATCTTTTGCTTCGGGCTGAATAACAATATCGTGTACTGCAACATTTGGCACTCCATTAGAAAACACTTCCCAAGAATCGCCTCTATCAAAAGACACATAAGCACCATTATCAGTACCTAAATACAAGATGTTTTCGCTCGAAGGATCTTCTCTAATCACATTAACTGGTGAAGCTGAGACATTACTACTAATATCTTTCCATGTCTGACCATAGTCTTCACTCATATATACATAGACTTTAAAATCATCCCAACGATAACCATTCAGAGTTACATAAACACGCTCTTTTTTGTGTTGTGAAGCAATAACACGACTTACCCATAAATCTTTTGGTAATGTATTTGATATTGTTGTCCAGCTGCCTCCTGCATTTTTAGTAACACTTACCACTCCATCATCGCTTCCTGCATAAATTAATCCAAACTGAAATGGGCTTTCACTAATAGACGCTAATGTTCCGTATGCTACATTTCCTTTTTCACCTCCTTTAGTTAGGTCATCACTAATGGCCTCCCAATCATTGCCTTGGTTCATAGAACGCATTAATTTATTTCCACCTAAATACAAGATGTCTTGATTATGAGATGATAATAAAATTGGGGTTTGCCAATTAAAACGATATGGACTTTCACCTAAAGTGTGTTTTGGCTGAATATAGGTTTGTTCTTTTGTTTCAAGATTTAATCTAAAATAAGTGCCAAACTGAAAACCAGTATAAACCACGTTTGAATTACGATTATCAACCTGAATTTGCATACCATCACCTCCCATTATCGATTTCCAAGGGTATTCTCCTTGTTGATGCCAACTTTTATCTTCTCTAGCATTATTGGCACCAACCCAAACACCATTATCCTGCATGCCTCCATAAACATTATATGGTTTTTCATTATCTACATTAATCGCATAAAATTGCCCAACTGATGGCGAATTATTCTTAATCCAGTTTTCACCATCATCGTAAGTAATATTAACTCCACCATCATTTCCGTCAATTAAATGATTTGGGTTTTTTGGATTAATCCATAATGCATGATGATCTGCATGCACATTTTCTGCACTTATTGATGACCAAGATTCTCCACTGTCTTTAGATTTTAAAATTGGTACACCATAAATATAAATGTCGTTTTCATTTACTGGAGATACATGGATATGACCAAAATAATAGCCATAACTAAAGTAGATACCATCTAAATAATCGTCGTGCATTTTCTTCCAAGATTTACCTCCGTTTGTACTTTTATAAACCTCAGCACCAACAACGGGAGTATCAAATAACATAGGATTGGCATCTTCTAGATACTTGGCTAAATCAATCGGTTTTACACTTCCAGATTTAACCATTTTCTTTACACTTTCAGCTCTGTACTTTTCCTGAAAACCATTTGTCTTTAAAAATCCATTTAGTTTTTTGTCTTCTAAAGCCAAGAAGTCTGTATTAGACATGGTTTTAAAATCGTCTTTTGTTAATCCTCGACGCTTAGATTTTTTCTTTTCATCTGGTCGTCTAAACTGACTGTCATGAACCGCATAAAGTATATTATCATTAAACACAGCAACACCTATTCTTCCAACTCCGTCACCAGTTGGGAAACCACTGTCTTTAGTTGACACCTTCACCCAATTTTCACCTGCATCTGTACTTTTATAAATCCCAGAGTTATTACCGTTTCCTGTAAAATTCCATGCCTTACGATCTTTAGTCCAAGATGTTGCATACATCACATTATAATTTTCTGGACTAGATTGTAAGTCGATAATTCCACTCATATCATCTACAAACAAAGTTTGCTTCCATGTCTTTCCTCCATCTGTGGTTTTATATACTCCACGCTCTTCATTTGGCGAATATAAATGTCCTGTTGCTCCGACCACAACCACATCTGGATTATCTGGATGAATTAAAATTGGCGCAAAATGATGCGCATCCATCAGTCCAAGATTAGTCCAAGATTTTCCATTATCAGTAGATTTTAAAATCCCAATTCCTGCATAAGAAGATCGTGATGCATTATTCTCGCCTGTTCCTACATATATAGTTCGGGTTGGCCAATGCACAGCAATATCACCAACATTTTGCGTGTCTGAACTGTCTAAAATCGGAGTAAACGTTGTTCCGTTATTAATGGTATGCCAAAGACCACCAGATGCATAACCGACGTAAAACTCTGAAGGCTTTTCTGGATTCACATCTACATCTACCACTCTACCACTCATAATTGTTGGACCTATATTTTTAAATGGCACATTTTTAACTAATGACGATTGCGTCATCGTCTTTTTTTGCGCTAACGCTTGTTTAACAGTTTCTGCAGTAGTTGCTGGTTGTTGCGCAATAGCGAAAAATGAGCTAACAAAAAGAACTAGCGAAAGAAATCTTGGATATGACATTTTGGTTTGGCTAATTTAAACTGATTTATACTTTAACAGAGTTTTTAAAATTAATCAATTAAGACAAAATCATCAAATACCTAAGTTAAAGTTTAACGCTTAGTCAATATTAACAATTAGGTAAAATTTCTATTGAAAAAATATCAATTTCACTATTTTTTAACATTTTTTAGATAAATTTCTTATTTTTAACGAAAATAATTAACAAAATTTTATTAAAATGGAAGAGTATTTACCTTTAATTATTCAATTAATTAGTTGAGCTGTCGGTGGAAATGTTGCTGGCAAGCTTATGAAAGGATCATCTTTAGGTACCTTATGGAATTCTGTAACAGGTATTCTTGGTGGTGGACTTGGAGGCACAGTTCTTGGCATGTTAGGTCTTGGCGGAGCAGAAGCTGCTGCAGCCTCAACAGGAATGGACCTTAGCAGTATCTTAGGCAGTGTTGCTGGAGGTGGTGTTGGTGGTGGTATCCTTATGGCTATCATTGGCATGGTGAAAAAAGCTATGGCTAAATAACTTTTACAAATCAATACAAAAAAAGGCAATCTTTAAATAGATTGCCTTTTTTTATGCCTTTCAAAATAGTATTTTTGGAAAACTCTGATTAAGAATCGCACTTAGACTACGCTCAGTGTGACAAATTATAAACGTTATACATCATGAAATACGATTTAATAGACCGCAACCTCTTTATAAAAAACCGCAAGAACTTTACTAAACTTATGCAACCACGCAGTTTAGCGGTATTTAACTCTAACGATATATATCCTATTAGTGCAGACAGCACGATGCCTTTTCAACAGCATCGCGATATTTTTTATCTGAGTGGTGTAGATCAAGAAGAAAGTATTTTGGTGCTGTTTCCTGATTGCCCTAAAGCGAAGCATCGCGAAATTTTATTCTTAAAAGAAACTAACGAACATATTGCGGTTTGGGAAGGTGAAAAACTGACCAAAGACAAAGCGTTTGGAACCTCTGGTGTAAAAACCGTGTATTGGTTGCAAGACATGGAAAAGGTGATGTTTGAATTGATGACGCTTTGCGATACCGTTTACATTAATACCAACGAGCATTACAGAGCTAATGTAGAAACAGAAACACGCGAAGATCGTTTTACAAAATGGTTAACTAACAAATATCCTGCGCATAGTGTTGCCAAGAGTAATCCTATTTTACAACGCTTGCGTTCTGTAAAAGATCCGATAGAATTAGACCTCATCCAAAAGGCTTGTACTATAACTGAAAAAGCATTTAGACGTGTTCTTAAATTCACAAAACCTGGTGTTTGGGAATATAATTTAGAAGCCGAATTTATGCACGAGTTCCTCAACAACCGCTCTAAAGGTTTTGCTTATACTCCGATTGTAGGCTCAGGAAACAATGCCAATGTCTTACACTATATCGAGAACAACCAACAATGTAAAGCTGGTGATTTAATTCTTATTGATGCTGGTGCTGAGTATGCCAATTACGCTAGTGATATGACGCGTACCATTCCGGTTTCTGGGAAATTTAACGACAGGCAAAAAGCCGTTTATAATGCTGTGCATCGTGTTAAAGATGCTGCCACCAAACTACTAGTTCCTGGTGCGCTTTGGGAACAATACCATGTCGAAGTTGGCAAACTCATGACTTCAGAACTTTTAGGTTTAGGTCTTATTGATAAAGCTGATGTGCAAAACGAAAACCCAGATTGGCCAGCTTATAAAAAATACTTTATGCATGGCACGTCTCATCATATGGGATTAGACACACACGATTATGGTTTACTACACGAACCAATGCAAGCCAATATGGTCTTTACCGTAGAACCTGGTATTTATATCCCAGACGAAGGTTTTGGTATTCGTTTAGAAGATGATGTGGTGATACAAG
>NZ_CAXBGB010000119.1:0-6269 GCF_963975125.1 uncultured Winogradskyella sp.
GTTCCTGCTTTTAAACCAGATTCAAATGGATAGTACATATCTCGTGTATCTTCCCAGAAGTTTGAAAACTGATTTAATTTTTCCATGTCAAAATCATGAGAACGCTCATGATGTTTCATCATTTCAACAACCGCGTTAAAATTGGGCTGCGATGTTAAGCCAGATAGACCGCCTAAGGCGACATCAACAACATCTACACCAGCTTCAATAGCTTTTAGGTATGTAGCTGTTTGTAATGATGAGGTATCGTGTGTATGTAAGTGGATTGGTAAATTTACAGTGTCTTTTAAAGCGGCTACTAATTCAGTTGCTGCATAAGGTTTTAGTAAACCTGCCATGTCTTTTATAGCTATCATGTGTGCACCTGCATTTTCTAAGTCTTTGGCGAGTTGTGTGTAATACTTTAAGTTGTATTTGGTTTGTTTGGTGTCTAATATATCACCTGTATAACTCAGTGCAGCTTCAGCAATACCACCAGTTTTACGGACATAACTGATGCTTGGTTCCATGGCTTTCACCCAATTAAGCGAATCGAATATTCTAAAAATATCGACACCATTCTCCCAAGATTTTTCAACGAATTTCTCAATGAGATTATCAGGATAAGCTTTGTAACCCACTCCGTTAGATCCACGCAGTAACATTTGGAATAATATGTTAGGAACCGCTTTTCTGAGTTCTCGTAAACGTGTCCATGGGCTTTCGTGTAAGAAGCGTAAACATACATCAAAGGTTGCTCCTCCCCAAACTTCCATACTGAAAGTGTTCGAATGATTTTTTGCAAAACTTTCTGCAACTTTGAGCATATCGTAACTTCGCATTCGTGTTGCTAAAAGCGACTGATGCGCATCACGCATGGTTGTATCTGTATAATGGATTTTTTTATCTGCTTTTAACCATTTACAAAATTGTTCTGGTCCAAGCTCAGTGAGTAAATCCTTTGTGCCTTTTGGAAATGCATCTTTAGAACTGAATTTAGGAACTTTAGGTTCTCTAAACACTTTGTTTTCTTCTATAAACTTTACATCTGAATTACCGTTTACAACCACTTCTGCTAGGAAATTTATGGCTTTAGAAGTTCGGTCTTGAGGTAATTTTATATTAAATAACTCTGGCGTATTCTGAATAAAATTAACAGATACTTTACCACTTCTAAAAGTGTCGTGTTTAATGACATTCTGTAAAAAATGAATATTGGTTTTTACACCTCTAATTCTAAATTCTCTTAAAGCTCGTGTCATTTTTCTAATCGCTCCATCTAATGTTCTACCATGAGCAGAAACCTTAACTAACATGGAATCAAAAAACGGACTGACACTATAACTTTGATAAATGCTTCCTGCGTCTAATCGAATTCCCATACCAGAAGCACTACGATAGGTGGTAATATCGCCATAATCTGGTGTAAAATTATTTTCTGGATCTTCTGTCGTTAATCTACATTGAAGCGCAAAACCATAGGTTGATAAGCTATCTTGTTCATATATTTTTATTTGTTGATCCGATAACTTGTAGCCACCAGCAATAAAAATTTGTGTTTTTACTAAGTCTATTCCAGTTATCATTTCTGTAACGGTATGCTCAACCTGAATTCTTGGATTCACTTCTATAAAGTAAATATTATCATCTGGATCGACTAAAAATTCTACGGTTCCAATGTTATTATAATTGACCTCTGAAGTAATTGCTACAGCATATTTGTAAAGTGCATCCTTTACCTCTTGAGAAACATTAAACGATGGAGCTATTTCTACTACTTTTTGATGACGACGCTGCACGGAACAATCACGTTCAAATAAATGACGAATATTACCATGTCTATCTGCAACAATTTGTACCTCAATATGTTTTGGGTTTTCTACATATTTTTCTATAAACATAGTATCATCTCCAAACGCATTTAAGGCTTCGTTTCTGGCAGATTCAAAAGTGGTTTCTAAATCTGCGTCTGCCCTTATGACTCGCATACCACGACCACCTCCGCCAGAAGCAGCTTTAAGCATTACAGGATAACCAATTCTGTTGGCTTCAGAAATTGCAATGTCTAATGATTTAAGGTCGTTTTTGTTACTTTCTATAATTGGAACGTTACATTGTACAGCTATTTTCTTAGCTGTGATTTTGTCTCCCAAAGCATCCATAACATCTGGATCTGGACCAACGAAAATGATGTCATTTTCTGCACATCTTCTGGCAAATTCTGAATTTTCAGATAAAAAACCGTAGCCAGGATGTATGGCATCTACGTTTTTAGATTTTGCTAAGGCTACAATTTCTTCAATATCTAAATAGGGCTTTAAAGGCTCATTGTTTTCACCAATTTGGTAAGATTCATCAGCTTTGTTACGATGCTGCGAATAACGATCTTCATAGGTGTAAATGGCAACTGTAGCGATATTTAGCTCTGCACACGCTCTTAAAACTCTAATGGCAATTTCACTTCTGTTAGCGACTAATATTTTTTTAATTTTCATTGATGAGTGGCTGAGTTTATTTTATGATATAAGGGTTTTCGTTAACGTAATTTCTGGTAATAAAATCTAAACCATTACTTAGAAGTTCTCCCATGTTTTTAGATTTCTTAAAGTTTACATCTTTGGTTAACTTGAATAATCCAGTTTTTAATTGCTTAATTTTTTCAGGTGTAGAAATGGTATCTACTTTCATACAGTTTATGAGATCATCTAAACGTTCGTGTTCACTTGTTGCTCTTTTTGCCAACAGTGATCTTTCTTCTTTTTCGTACTGTTCTATAGATGCTTTGGCTAAAACTTTTAAACTCATCTTTACAAGAGCATTGTTTTCTTTTAGAAATTGTGGTTTATATACTTTTGGATTGCCTTCGTAACTTTGTTGATCGAAATCTATTGCGCGAATCCGGTATTGTACTCTGTCAAAATCTTGAGTAATAACAACAACGTAATTATAAGACCTCATATCTGCCAACAACCGTACAAAACAGCGTTCGTTAAATTTTACAAACTCTTTAGCTAAAGCGCGTTTGTCTTGTTCTGAGAGTATGTTTAAATGATTATTTATAAATGTATCTCCAGGAATTCCTAAAATATGCTCCTCAATAAGGGTGTCTTTATGGACTAAAAAGTTAATGTGGTTGGGTGATAATAAATGTTCTAATTCTAGGCCATAAATACGTGATGCATCTGCTTTTTTTATGTAAAGGAAAATATAATTATCGTTAAGAATGTTTCTAACTTTTACGCGAAAAGGTTTTGTATTGCCGAAGGTGCAAAAATCTATACTATCAATATTTAAATAATGAATGATATTTTCGCTACCATCGGAATGTAAGATAGAATACATTTGTTTAAGACTGTGTTCTATTTCGTCACGTTCGTATTCTGCATAATAACAACTTATCCAAAGTGTGTCTTTACCATTTTTGTCAAAAATTTCTATGGCACCTTGAAAGCGTAATAAGTCATCATAAAAAATGGGTATTTTAATGTTTCTACCTTGTTCAGTAAGGTAATTTGACAATAAATTACTGATAGGATAAGCTGGCTTTTTTTTAGAAATAAGTTTCTCGCTCATTACAATTTTTCATTTGGTCCAAAATAGTTCAAGTAAAATTATGAAGATTTACTACAACGTTTTCGTGAAAGTTACATAATTTATTAAGAAGCTGCATTTTAGCTGTTTAGATAATAGATGTGTGGTAAATTATTGACTATAACCTGATTCTTTTTTCAAAAAAAGCCGATGAGTAAAAAAAATTAAGTGTTTTCTGATACGCTGAGGTTTGGCTTCATTATTTAAGATTAAACTAATGTGGTCTTTATTTTATCTTTAACATATAATAATTCGAAAAAATTGAATAAAAAGATGCTATCTTTTACTCGTTTAACCAATTCAAAATTATCACCAGCTTTTACTTCGCCTTCCTCTAAAACTCTTACATAAGTACAAAAATGGCATTATTTATAAATTGTTGTAAGACAGCATCAGTGCTAAATTTATGAGCAAACGATAAGCAAAGTTTTCTTGGTTGGGTATTTTAGACTAAAGCTTTACCCAAATAAATTGGTACATCAGTTGGCTTTTTATAAATACCAGCTGTACTTTTTTGCCATACCATATAAACTTGGTTGGTTGTACACTATTAGTTGAGATGACTAACACTGATTAGGATTTAGTGGCTTTCCAATTTTCAAGAATTTCTTTTTCTTTTAAAAATAAAGTATCAGGATTTGCTTCAAATTTTTGCCTACGTTCTTCTGAAATAGCATCAGAGATCCACCAATCATAAGTGTCTTTTACTGTTTTTTTTAAAGGTCTGAATGTTAGACCAGCTGCGATAGATTTTGAGTTTGAGACTCTAGAAGAACCGTAATTTTTTTTACCTCCCATTATCCAAGGCACCGAATAATATACTTTGTTTTTTATTAAGAAATCATAATCATCTACCATTATAAATTCAGATTCAACATCGAAAGTCTTAGCAGCTTCTTTTATAAACTGTTGCATGGTTTGTGTGGATTTAGGACCAACTCCGTTGTAAGTGCCATATTGTTTATTTTCTGCAAGTCTAATAAACCATTCTGCAATATCTCTAACATCTGCATATTGTACAGGATCTTCTTTTTTTCCTGGGACTAGTATTTCACCTCCTTTTGCAAGTCTAATCGGCCAATGTATAAAACGATCGGTTTTATCTGCAGGACCAATCATATAGGTTGGTCTTATGACTATAGTACGTTCTTTGCCAAAAACTTTGATGGCTTCGAGTTCAGAATTTGCTTTCATCACTCCATATTCTTGTTCGTATTGTTCATTTTTAGAAAGACCTTTTGGCATTTCTAAAACTAGTTTTTTGTCTTCTTTAATGTCACTCGTTAGATAAGGATAATATACTCCTGTAGATGAGGTGTACATATATATCCCAACATTGTCTTTTAATAGGTTTGCGGTAGCTCTAGTCCATTCAACTTTTCGGCCAGAATTATCAATAACAACATCCCATTTCCTGTTTTCTAAAGCTGTGAGATTGTCTTGTCTATCTCCAATCAGTTGTTCTACTTGGTCAAATAATTCTGTGTGTACAGATGGTAATGTTTTTCCGCGAGTGAATGTTGAAACCGAATGACCACGAGATAAGGCATAAGCGACTTGGTGTGGTCCTAAAAAACTAGTGCCACCAAGAATTAGTATTTTTAGTTTTTTTGAAGATGTATCTGTTGTTTCTTGTTTAATTTCAGATTTACAACTAATGACACTGCTTCCTAATACTGGGATAGCTAAAGTTGCTAAAGCACCAGTTTTTATAAACGTTCTTCTTGTTTGCGATTTTTTCATCTTTATGGAATTTAGAATATAAAGTTATAAAAAAAGCGCAAGTTTATACAACTTGCGCTTTAGGGCTATTAATCCTAAGGGTAAAAGATCTTAATTAATCTTGTTAGTGCAGCAAAATTAAAACTATTATGCTGTTAAAAAATTGATGTATGATAAGAAATCTAAATGCTTGACAGCTCTTTTCGTATTCTACTTAAGCTTTCTGTAGTAATACCTAAATAAGATGCTATGTGATAGTTCTTTATGTTTTTTTCAATATTTGGATAGGCTTTTATAAAATTAAGATACCGCTCTGTAGCAGTTTGAGATAGATTAGATAATATCCTTTTTTGAAAAGAGGCAAATGCACGTTCGAGTTTTATTCTAAAAAAGCGATCTATTTTAGGAATTTCACTGTACAAATAATCTTTACCTTGTTTAGAGATTCTATAAAGTGTT
Organism: uncultured Winogradskyella sp.; assembly: GCF_963975125.1. Classification (GTDB taxonomy): domain Bacteria; phylum Bacteroidota; class Bacteroidia; order Flavobacteriales; family Flavobacteriaceae; genus Winogradskyella. The sequence goes on from NZ_CAXBGB010000119.1 coordinate 5,752, forward strand.
GAATCTTGTATCGCCTCGATGGTCATTATTGCCTCTCCTGAATTGAAAAATGCTGTAAAGTCACTAATCCACCAATCTTTAATGCCAAATTGAACTGTGTGTTCTTTACCTTGCAAATCTACATGGTAAGTTCTTAAACAGCCATCTAAAATGTAGTATTGTAAATCAACAAGATCACCTGCGTTTAGCAAAATTGCTCCTTTTTTTACTTTGACTTTTTGAAATACAGATTCTATAATCTTAATTTCTTCTTCTGTAAAGTTAAGATCTTTAAAAATTTCTTTTATGACTGAGTTGTCTGATTTCACTTAAATAAATAAATAAGTTAAAGACAATAAAGTACGCAAAATAATTTAAGTATGTGTGTTAAATTCGATGCTATAAACTAATACTAGTTTATCTGCTTTTTTCTATAAGAAAAAGCCACTTTGTTTTTGCAAAGTGGCTTATATCTAAAGTGTATAAAAACTTATTCAACTTTTTTAGCAATTGTTTCTTGACCGCCTTGATATAAAGTA
>NZ_CAXBGB010000120.1:0-6175 GCF_963975125.1 uncultured Winogradskyella sp.
AATATTTAGTAGTTAAAAACACTATTGCCTAAAAGGATTTGAATGTTTTAGTCCAGATCAAAATAAGAATTGGAATAATTACTTGTAATTATTCCTTTCAAATTATAAATGACTAAGTGTTTAAATAATTCGGCTTTTCCGTAAGATTCAAATAAATTGTTCTTTTTAAACACCAGATTGTCAATTCTAAAAAAATAGATTTTCACTAGTAGTTCTACATTAATATCTTCTTTTATATCTCCAGCTTCTTGTGCTTGCTTCAGTAATTTATAAACAATGCTATGTGATAATTCTTTCACGAAATTATTGAACAGCGAATTTGCTTTGGGATAATATTTTTCCAATCCAAAAAGAAAAGAGGGTTTAAAGTATTTTAAATACTCAAACCCTCTCTGGTAAATTAGGATGACGCACAAAATAGGGTCTTTATGGCTATTGATCAACCCATTTATATCTTCTTTATACTCATTTAATAAACTTTCAAGACTGGAGGTTACCAAGTCTTCTTTATTATCAAAAAACGTGTAAATTGTTTTTTTTGATATACCAAGCTCATTTGCTAATTCGTCTAACGTTACGTGTTTACTTCCAAATTGGGTAAACTTTGTAATAGAATACGCTAACAATTCTGCTTTAGTGACCATCTTTCAGTTATTTGTAACCTTTCGTTTTTAAATATCAATCTATTGGAATTGACAATAATGGTATGTTTATGCCTGAGGCCATAACTCTAGTTTTACTTCTATGGACTATAGATTCCCAAAAACCATATTTTTTTGGCATCATCACTAACAAATCAAAACTTGATTTTTCAATCTCCTTCTCAATTGCTTTTATTACAGCATCTGAGTTCACTTTCTTATAAAAATACGTAACATTTTCCAGGCCTTTTTCTATATTCTCAAAAGCTTTGTTTTCTGATTTTAGTTCATTTATTTTTTTTTCTACATAAAACACAGTTACTTCAGACTTAAGCTGAATGGCGGCTCTCCTTAATTTTGCCAAGGTCCGTAAGGGTATATTCTGCAGTATATCGCAGGCAAAAAGAATCTTGTGGATCCCAGAAAATTTAGCATTTACGGGTATAGCCAACACTGGAAAATTTTTCATACTGACCAAGGTTGTTGTTGGGTTTCCAAGCAAATTTTGTTCTAGTGATTTTGCCGACATTCCCATAACTAGAAATTTTGAGTTATGCGATTTCAATATAGAATCTATTTCAAGTTCAAAATCCAAATAACTACATTGATACTCAACTTCAATTTTAAATTTATTCGATAATTTTAAAGCTTGTGTGCTTAATTTCTCTTTGGTTTTTTCAATTAAGGCATCCATTGAAGTCGCCGATATTCGCGCATTTGAAGCGTGAATAGGCAACTTAAAAGCATTAAAAAGCACCAGTTTAGTATTTAATAATTGAGCTAATGATGCTGAATAAAGTACAGCATTATCAGAGGTTTTAGAAAAATTTGTTGCAACTAAAATTGAGTACATAGTTTTGGTTAAGAATGAATGTTTATTAGGTATTTAATATTATCTCCATCCGCCGCCAAGAGCTTCATATAAGTCTACAATAGATACTAATTGTTGTAACTTACTATCTATAATATTAAGCTCTGCACTCAAGGCCCGTTCTCTCGCTGTTAATAAGTCCAGATAATTGGCATATCCATTTATAAGTAATTCTTCAGAGTTTGTTTCTGCTGTACGCAAGGCTTCAACTTCATTTTTTCTAAATTCGAATTTTTTAGTTTCAGCTTCATAAGTAAACAGTGCATTGGATACTTCACTACCGGCAATCAACAAAGTCTTTTTAAACTCAAGTAATGCCTGCTCTTGTTGTGCAATTGCTACTTCTTTTTGAGTTTTTAAAGCACGTTTATTAAATAATGGTTGTGCTAAACCTCCAATGATATTAGCAAATAATGAATTGGTATTAAATAACTCATCTAATTCTAAACTTTGAAATCCTCCTGACGCTGTTAATTTTAATGATGGATACAAGTTGCTTTTAGCTACATTGGTTAATTCAAAAGACTGAATTAAACCATACTCAGCAGCCATAACATCTGGTCTATTACTAAGCAATGTTGCAGGAACACCAAGAATAATATCTTGTTCTATATTTTGAAAATCTAAACTGCCTCTTTCAAAATATTGAGGTACTTTTCCAAGTAAAATACTTAGAGTATTTTCCGTTTTAAAAATTGCAGTTTCAATATCTACCTGTAAGGCTCTTGCACTATTGTATTGTGCTATATTTTGGTCAACAGCAACTTGTGTGACTTGACCTGCTTCTTTTAACGCTTTAATAGTTGTGACACTACTATCTCTAGTTGCAATAGTTTCTTTAGTAATTTTTAACTGCTCATCTAAAGCTAATAAGTTATAATACGTATTGGCAATACTAGAAATCAACTGCGTTTTTACGGCTTGATGTCCAGCAACACTTTGCAAATATGCTGCTTGCGTTGCTCTTTTATTGCTTCGTATTTTTCCCCAAATATCTGCTTCCCAAGAAAGGTTTGCCGTAACATCATATTGGTCTGTAGAAGTATCACTTAAGAATGCACCAAACTGAGTGTTCTTGGATAATTCTTGATGTGTCCAGTTTACACCAACATTAACCGATGGTAAATAACCTGCCTTACCTTGCTTGGCATAAGCTTGGGCTGCTATAATTTGCTGAAGCGCAATGCGAACATCCATATTGTTTTGCAGACCTTCTTCTATATATTGTTGAAGATATTGGTCTGTAAATAAGGTTTTCCAAGATACATCTGCTATTGAAACACTGTCTGTTGGCAAATTTTCTGTTCGGTATAGAGCTTCAGTTTCTGTTTCAATATCTGGTCTCACATAATCTTTTGCTACAAAACAGCTTTGTAATGTTAATGCAACGATTAGTAATAGTGCTCCTTTATTAAAATTTCTATGTTTTATATTTAAATTCATTACGCTTAATCTTCAATAGTTTGTACTGCTGGTTTACTAGAAACTTTTTCTTGTAACCATTGGAAAAATATAAATAGGATTGGAATTATAAAAACTCCTAAAATGGTTCCGATGAGCATTCCTCCTGCAGCACCAGTACCAATAGAATTATTGCCTTTTGCGCCTACACCAGATGCCAACACTAATGGCATTAATCCTAAAATAAAGGCAAAAGAAGTCATCAAAATAGGTCGTAAACGTGCTTTTGCTCCGTGTATAGCAGCATCTACTATACTTTCTCCATTTCGTCTTCTTTGTACAGCGAACTCCACAATCAATATGGCATTTTTAGCGAGAAGACCAATAAGCATGATCAAAGCAATTTGAAAATAGATGTTGTTCTCCAATCCTAACATTTTGGTTGAGAAAAACGCTCCAAATACACCTAATGGCAAAGAAAGAATAACGGCTAATGGCAACAAATAACTTTCATATTGTGCAGCCAATAGGAAATACACAAACACAATACAAAGTATAAATATAATAGTGGTTTGATTACCTGCATTTACCTCTTCACGTGACAACCCGGAATAAGCTACCTCATAATTACTTGGTAATTTTGCTGCCTCAGCCTCAATGACTGCTAAAGCGTCACCTGTACTAAATCCAGGATTTGCTGCACCAGAAACCTTTGTGGAATTGTACAAGTTAAAACGGGTTACAGATTGTGGTCCATATACACGCTTTAAATTAACAAACTGTGTAATTGGTGTCATCTCACCATTTCCTGCTTTTATATATAATTCATTTAAATCACTTTTGTCTGCCCGATCTTCTGGTAATGCCTGCATATATACACGGTATTGTTTGCCAAAACGTGCAAAATCTGCGGCATACACTCCTCCAATATAACCTTGCATCGTGGAGAAAATACTACTAATAGGAACACCAGACTTTTTAGCCAGGGGGACGTTAATTTCCATTTCGTACTGTGGATACTTGGTATTAAATGACGACTGTCCGTATTTAATTTCAGGATGCTGCATTAAACTGCCGATAAACTGTTGCGTTGCTTGGTCTAAATCGCTAAAATCGCCACCTGTACGGTCTAATAAATTCACTTCGAAACCAGCTGATATTCCAAAACCAGGAATACTTGGTGGTGCGAAGAAAATTATGTTAGCTTCGGGAATTCCTGCGGCTATACCAAATAATTTTCCAGTAATGGCTTCACTACTCTCACTTTCATCACGTTCTGACCAATCTTTTAATTTTAAAAATCCTAATGCATAATTACTACCTGCACCACTGATTAAGCTTACACCGTTAATTAATGAAATTCCTTGCACACCTTCTAAATTTTTTGCCTTGGCGTAAATTTCTTCGGTTACTTCGTAGGTTCTATCAATAGATGCGCCTGCTGGTAATTCTACATTTACAAAAATCACACCTCTGTCTTCACTTGGAACAAATCCAGTAGGCGTTGTACTTGCTGACCACCAGATACCAACAAATGCTAATACTAAAATTACTACTGTAACAAATTTGTTCTTGTATAAAAAGGATAGCGATCTTCCGTAGCGTTGCGTGGTTGCATGAAACGCTTTGTTGAAAGCACTGTACAAACGTTGTAAAAAGCTTTTCTTCTCATGTTCATCTTCATCATGAGGCTTTAAAAACAATGCACATAACGCTGGGCTCAAGGTTAAGGCATTTACCGCTGAAATTAAAATGGCTATAATTAATGTTACCCCAAATTGCTCATAAAAAACACCTGTAGGTCCTTGTACAAAGGTAACAGGTACAAAAACCGCTGCCATAACCAAGGTAATGGAAATAATGGCTCCAGATATTTCGTGCATTGCATCCAATGTTGCCTTTTTGGCGCTTTTTGCTCCATCGTCAATCTTTGCATGGACCGCTTCTACAACCACAATGGCATCATCTACCACAATACCAATGGCAAGTACCAAAGCAAATAACGTGAGTAAATTAATGGAATAGCCAAATAAATTAAGAAAGAAAAATGTACCAATAATAGAAACCGGGACCGAAATGGCCGGAATTAATGTAGAACGAAAATCCTGTAAAAAGATAAATACAACTATAAAGACCAGAATAAAGGCTTCTATAAGTGTATTCCTAACCTTATTCATGGAAGCCGTTAAAAAATCATTAGTGTCGTAATTGATATAGACTTTAACACCTTCTGGGAAATCTTTTTCTAAACGTGCCAGTTCAGATTTAACTCCGGTAATAATTTGTTGCGCATTGGAACCGGCAGTTTGATAAATTGCCATATTAATACTTGGAAACCCATTGGTTTTTGAAGAAGCATCATAGCTTTGTGCATCTAATTCTATGCTTGCGACATCCTTTAAGTGTAAATATTCGCCATTGTCCAAGGCTTTAACAATAATGTCTTCATATTGTTTTTCAGTTTTAAATCGTCCGCTATACTTTATGTTGTATGAAAATGCTTCACCACTGTTTTGTCCTAAAGAACCTGCTGAAGCTTCTAAACTTTGCTCTCTTAATGCCGTTTGAATATCTGAAGGTATTAAACCATAAGCCGCTAATTTTTCAGGCTTTAACCATACACGCATCGCATAATCCTGTCTTGAAAACACGTTTACATCTCCCACACCATTAACACGTTGTAATGATGGAATGACGTTTATCTTTAAATAATTCTGAACGTATGTATCATTGTAATCAGGATTTTCTGAATACACAGACATAAACATTAAAGCAGATGTTTGTTGTTTTTGTGTAATGACTCCTGTTTGAACAACTTCCTGTGGTAATAACGGATTTGCTCTAGATACACGATTTTGAACATTTACCGCAGCAATATCTGGATCGGTCTCTTGGTCAAAATATACCGTAATATCTGCGGTACCATTATTGGTTGCAGAAGACGTGATATACGTCATGCCTTCTACACCGTTTATTTGTTCTTCAATAGGTATGATAACACTTTCCAATATGGTTTCTGCACTAGCTCCTGGATAGGTCGCTGTTACTTTAATCGTTGGCGGTGCAATATCTGGATACTGTTCTACGGCTAAGGTGGTATAACCTAAAACCCCTAGAATGACTATGATGATAGAAATAACCGTAGATAATACAGGTCTTTCAATAAATGTCTTTAACATGAATTAAGGATTATAAGATTATTATTGGAATAAAGGTTTTATTGGCTTTGTAATACTATCGAACGCTACTTCTTTTGGTGTTA
>NZ_CAXBGB010000121.1:0-6146 GCF_963975125.1 uncultured Winogradskyella sp.
ATTTTCCAAATAAGCACTTGCCATAGCAATTAATTATACACGGTGTTGCCATTTCGTTGTTTTTTCTTTCAGTTTAAATTCCGTTTTCCGCTTTTCAGAGTTTGAGTGAGTTCGGTCTGCATTTCATTCCGCAAACTTTTTCAATTCCGATTGAGTGATAAATTCCGAAACTTGCTAAATTCTACACAAAGATTGGTTTTATAAACCTATTCAAAGTAAGTTTTCAATTTAATAATCAATTATCAAATTCGGAAAAGGACTTATGCTCATTATTATTAATAGTAATGATATTGTGATTAATAAAATTCTTAATTTTTTTTGATTTAGTGGTTTGCTTTTATAACCAAAGTATAAACTAATCGCTCCAAATCCGATAGCAATTAATTTAAACCAAATTGTATCATATTTTCCTCTTCTTGCAAAAGGTGATAAAATTCCATCTTTAAACTGTTCTAAAAAATCGATATAATTTAAGTAGTCAATTGTGAAAAAATATAGCCATCCAAAAATTAAAATTATCATTGAATAAGTTAAATATTTTCCTTTTTCTATTTTCATTATTTTTTCAAGTTCAGAGTGCGTTCCGCAATGAATGCCAACACGCTTATATACCCATATTTAGTTATCTCATAAAAATACAATAAAAGTCAATGGAAATAAGACTTTATCCATTTACAAACGACAACAAGTATTTACAAACGAATTTAAACAGGTAACAACCGAATAAAAATTGGTAGTTACTTCATCTTTGCAGTGTTGAATCAATGAAGGGTTCAATAGTATTAACTGTTTAACGTAAAATATAAAGACATGAACACATTAAGAAACAAAGTACAGTTGATTGGTAACTTAGGAAAAGATCCAGAAATCATCAATTTAGAGTCAGGTAAATCCTTGGCTAAATTTGCAATCGCTACTAACGAAAGTTATAAAAATGCGCAAGGGGAAAAAGTAACGGATACACAATGGCACAATATTGTAGCTTGGGGAAAAACAGCTCAGATTGTAGAAAAATATGTGAGCAAAGGGAAAGAGGTGGCGATAGAAGGAAAGCTAACAACACGTTCTTGGGAAGATAAAGATGGCATAAAGCGGTATATTACAGAAGTGGTTTGTAGTGAGCTTTTAATGTTAGGGAAATAGACTAAACAACTGAGATAATAAAAGAGCAACCTAAACTAGGTTGCTCTCTCTATTTTATATAACAACACGGAGTATTAATTTTTAATTACTTTTTTAGTAATACTAGCACCACTACGTTTATTTGTAATCCTTACAAAGTAAAGTGTATCGTCTAAATTATCTAAATTAGAAATAGTCATTGCCCCATTTGAAGTAGCTTTCGTTTCGCTTAATACAACACGCCCATTAATATCGAACAGGTTTATTTTGTAATCGTCGTTTAGACCATTAGATAATTTAATTGTAATTGATGATGTAAACGGGTTAGGACTTATTTTTAAAGTATTAAATGTAAAATCTTTCACCGCAAGTGAGCCACCACAAATAGACCAACCCATATCTTCCATAAAACCAAGAGTGACCAATCCAGGATCGTGAATTGCTTCTCCAGGTGCAATAAATGGAGTCATTAAAGAATTTGCATTGCCAGGAGGATATGTTGCTTCGTCCCAATGGCTATAACTAGAACCCTGACTATATATTGTGGGTGCGTATGTAGAAGGTTTTACACCACCATTCTGAGCTGTAGTTATTGGGCCATTACTAAACAAATCATTACCTGTTATTTCTCCAAGTAAAGCAACGGATGGATCTTCAAAACTTTTAATATCTACAGGTGTACCATTTTCAATAAAATTATCCCAAACATTAACAAAAAAACCATTTCTTAAAACGCCCATTGTAGGATTATCTGGGTTATCTGTTCTACCAAAACCCAAAATCCCTAAACCATGACCTAGCTCATGCAAGACTACAGATACAAAATCTATCTGACCACCAGGAGGATTGGCATCTAGGCCAAAATAAAAATTTGCTGTACTACTAAATGTAGCACTAATATCTACAGACGTTGATGATGGACCATCAGGGAACTCTGCTCCCGTTAGTTTTTCTGCCAATGCAATTGGATATGCTGTATTGGGAGGAGCTCCTAGAATAAATACAGATTTAAAATCGGTAGGTCCAGCTCCGCCTAAAACACCTGCGGCAAGAGGGCCAAATTCAGCAGAAATTCTAATAGGTATAGGAGACTCAATAACATTAGACCAAATATCTACAGCAAATTGAAATGCTGATTGTGCCTCTGATGTAAAACCAGAATAGCTGACAATAAAAGTAGAGCACGCCGTGCCTCTACTTTCCATTTTTCGCTTAATATAGTCAGGTACTGGGACCGATGACATACGTGTTTGAGATTCAGGATAATACCTGCAAATATCCCAATCTACATTTATACTAGTGTCATTTGCGCCTTCAGTTTGTGCAAATAAAGACAATGAAAACACTAGAAATATTCCAAAGAATAGTAAGCTTTTGCTTCTAAAATTTATGAGAGCGTAATTTTTTTTCATATTAAAGTAGTGTTAGGTTATAAATGTAAATTTAAAAGAATTGGTCTATAAATTGGTAAGAACTTACAGTTTAATGTGGAAAATCGCGACTTAATGCTCTAAGTTGCGATTTTCTCGTTTTATTATAACTATTTTATTTTCAAATAATTACTCTACTATTAAAGTATATTGAGGTGTTGGATTCATGGGACAGAAATACACATATTCTCCTTTTGTTAATGTTGTAACCTTAGAAGTCTCTTTAGTATTATTCTCTACCACCTTGGTGACATAAGCTGTTTTAATATGATTTTCAGGTTTAGAAGCATCTTTTCCTTTTGGCACTAAAACAAAACCAACTTTATGGCCAACATTGTTATTAGCAATTTCAAAAATATATTTACCTTCTTTTAAGGTCAACTTTTTTTGAGTAAACTCTCCTTTGGTTTGTTCTAAAGAAACTACAGTTGCTTTAGTTTCAGTCTTCATTTTGTCTTGCGCATTACCAGTTAATGTAAAGGTTAATGCGATTACGAATATTGAAATCATTTTTCTCATAATAATATATGTTTATTTAGTTTAATTAAGCGTGGTAATAGCGCTCGTTAATAATTTTGCCATCTTTCCACTGGGTTCTATTTACTTGTTCAAATTTGTGATGTTGACCATCGTTTGTTTTAAATTCCATGGTAGCTTCATAGTAAGATATATCACCAGAAACCGAAATGTTTTTAATATCATACCCAATAAATTCTGTTACTGTAGCCAGCAGTTCTTTTTCTGCAATGATTGCTGTTTCTTTACCTACTTTAGGCGTATTGTTTGCTTCTTGAAGTACTACATTATCATCTAAGTACTTGTCCATTGCTTCTAAAAACTGTCCGTTTCCTAATAAAGTTTTTAAATCTGAAAGTGCATTCTCGATCGTGTTATTCATTTTTGTTTATTTTATGGATTAATAATTATATTGTTTCTAATTCTAATGGTTGTGCTACAGGAAAATCTATAGCAACATCTGTAGTGTTGTTTATGTAATTGGAAATTGTTTTGTCGCCTACTAAAGAAATGACGTCAATTAAATTCCCTTTTGTATATCCTGCATTAAAGAAATTTTCTAATACTACTTCATCAGTTTTCCCTCTATTTTCAGTAATGTTTTTCGATAGTTTTGCTAGCGTATCTAACTTCGTGTTTACAGAAGAAAATCCAGCTCTAAACTCTAAGATTTGTTCATCAGTAAATCCATTCATTTTCCCTATTGCTGTATGAGCAGATAAGCAGTAATTACAATCATTTACCTGACTTACGGCTAAGTTTATAACTTCTTTTTCTTTAGCAGAAAGAGATGTTTTTGCATTGGCAAATGTTAAGTAATTCTCAAGTGCTGTATCACTATATGCGTATGTAGCATATAAGTTTGGTACAAAACCTAATGCTTTGTTTAGGTTGTCAAAAATTGTTTGGTTATTGGTGCTTACGTCTTCTCTTGTTGGTACATTAAATGTGTTCATAATTTTAAATTTTATACCGAATTCTGTTCAGTGTTTTGTTATTATTTATTTTGCTTTTTTTGTTGATACAAAGATGAGTCAGGAATAATGCTTATTAAATGAATATTCTTCCTTTGTGCTTGTCAATTTCGCCCTTTAAGTTTAATTTGGATTCACATATGGTTTTTCTGCATCACAATAGTAATCGTGAAGGTGCCTCTGCTCACAGTGTGTTTTAGTTACCAGAGCCTTTATGCTTCGTTTGCGACTTTTTCTGAATATTTCTATTAAATTGAATAGTGATTTGTTTGGTGTTGTCATCGTATGATTGTTTTAATATTACAATGCAAAGATGCGATAGGAGATGTAGTTAAAGAATGAAGAATTCGCCCAATAACTTGTCGATTCTTCCTAACTTGAAGTTTTCAATTGCTTTTTAAAGTCTGAAGGTGACTGTGAAGTGTGTTTTTTAAAAAGTCTACTCAAATGTGAGGCGTCATCGAAACCCACTTCATAAGCAATCTCTTTAGCTGATTTGTTCGAATATATTAAAAGACGTTTGGCTTCTAAAACGATGCGCTCATGAATAATTTGTAACGGACTATGGTTTAGTTTGGCGAAATTATTAGATAAGGTTTTTGGGGATTTAAACAGTTTTTCAGCATAAAACGAAACACTATGTTCGGTTTTGAAATGTTGTTCTACTAAAAAATTAAAAGATCTTAATAAATCTATTTTTGAACTTTTAGCTGTTTCAACAATGCCTTCTTTTGCCTTAAGTAAACGTGTGCTTTTAATAATAAAACGAGCCATAAGCATACGTAACATTTCTGCTTGAATATTATCTTTAGTTTCTAGCTCATCAATAAAAACTTCATGTAGTATTTTAAATTTGTGTTGTTCAATTTTATCTAAGTGTATAACAGGTATATTGGTATTACCAAAAAATAGGATACCAACACAACTAACTTCCTGGTCATGATCTTTAATGCAATAGAATTCTCTATTAAATTGATAAACAAAAACATCCTTACCATGTACATATTGTAAATACTGAATCGGTGTTAGTGCTAAAATACAATGTGGCTGAAGGGTAAAAGGAATACTATCTATATGAATCTCAATAGCTTTAGAATTTGCCCAAATGAATGTGTATAATTCGGTTTGTTTGGCATTGTTAAAGGATTGTAAATCATCTTCATTGCCAATACTAAAAATGGCATTAGTAGAAAACTCTTTGAAGGTGTAAATCATATCCACTAAGTCTATTTAGTAGAATAAACATTACAATAAAATGAGAAACTATTTAGGCAACCTTTTTAAGAAGATCTAAACAAGGACATTTTTTACAGCGTTTACACTCTGCTTTTTTATATTTCTTGCAGCACTTAGGTTTTACTTTGTCTAAAGCGTGAAAACCAGAAGTTTCAAAAACTTTAATACGTTCTTTTTTTAGTTTTTTGTTTTTCTTCTTGCCCATTGAAAATTTAAATCAGCGACGCAAAAATAGTTATTTTTATTTATTCTAAATAAAATTTAACATTTTAGACTCCAGTATTTGGTCCCTGAGCTGCAGAATTCACGGTAAGTTGTTGAATGTCTCTATCGAACAAGTATAGGCCACCTTTGTCATCACCAATCATGTTTACCTTATCGAGTATTGTTCTTGCTGTTGCTTCTTCTTCAATTTGTTCAGCAACGTACCACTGTAAGAAATTATGGGTTGCATAATCTTTTTCTTGAAGAGAAATATGAACCAATTCATTAATGCTTTTAGAGACAAATATTTCGTGAGCTAAGAGTTTTTTAAACATATCTTTAAAAGAATTAAAAGTAACATTTGGTGCATTTAATTCAGAAATATGAGCATGTCCACCACGTTCATTTACAAACTTTACAAGTTTTAACATGTGTTCGCGCTCTTCATCAGATTGGTCATACATAAAACAAGCAATGCCTTCTAAACCTTTTACTTCTGCCCAAACAGCCATTGCTAAATAGGCTTGAGAAGATTCAGCTTCAATTCGTATTTGTGTGTTTAATGCAGATTCAATTGTTTTAGATAACATAGCTTATTATTTTACGTAAAGATAAGTAGTTCAAAATTAAAGACAACAGATACTTCATTAGATAATTTAGTTTA
>NZ_CAXBGB010000122.1:0-5922 GCF_963975125.1 uncultured Winogradskyella sp.
GACTTTAGTCAGATTTAAAAACCTATGGACTTTGAGTCCATAGTGGTTTAGTTTTATAATAATTTATGTAGAAGCGTTAATCAATCAATATCTCTAAAACCTGAATTGCAGCTGCGCTAATTTTAGTGCCAGGACCAAAAACAGCTACAGCACCAGCATCAAATAAATATTGGTAATCTTGTTTTGGGATCACTCCACCAACAATAACCATAATATCATCTCTGCCATAGGCTTTAAGTTCTTCGATAACTTGTGGTACTAATGTTTTATGTCCTGCAGCCAGTGAAGATACACCAAGAATGTGTACATCGTTTTCTACGGCTTGTTTTGCGGCTTCCTTTGGTGTTTGAAACAGTGGACCAATATCGACATCAAAGCCAACATCTGCATAACCTGTTGCGACGACTTTGGCGCCTCTATCGTGTCCGTCTTGTCCCATTTTGGCAATCATAATACGAGGCCTGCGACCATCTTGCTCTGCAAATTGGTCTGCGAGCTCTCTGGCTTTCTGGAAACTCTTATCGTCTTTTATTTCTTTGCTGTACACTCCTGAAAATGATTTTAATTGTGCTTTGTGTCGTCCAAATTCAACTTCTAAAGCATCGCTTATTTCACCTAATGTGGCACGTTTTCTTGCCGCATCTATGGCTAAAGCTAACAAATTATCTTCACTTGTCTTCGCAGCTTTTGTCAATTTTAATAAAGCTTCGTTCACAGCATCAGTATCGCGAGTCGCTTTAATATGTTCTAAACGTTTAATTTGTTGCGTTCGTACGGTTTGGTTATCTACTTCGAGGGTAGCTATTGGATCTTCTTTGTCTAATCTATATTTATTAACACCAACGATAATATCTTGACTAGAATCTATCCTAGCTTGTTTTCTGGCAGCAGCTTCTTCTATACGTAGTTTTGGTATTCCGGCTTCAATGGCTTTGGTCATTCCGCCTAATTCCTCAACTTCTTCAATGAGTTGCCATGCTTTTTGAGCAATATCATGCGTTAACTTTTCAACATAATAACTACCAGCCCAAGGGTCTACAGTTTTGGTGATGTTGGTTTCTTCTTGTAAATAGATTTGCGTGTTACGTGCAATACGAGCCGAGAAATCTGTTGGTAAGGCAATCGCTTCATCTAGTGCGTTGGTATGTAAACTCTGTGTGCCACCAAAAGCAGCTGCGGAAGCTTCAATACAGGTTCTAGCAACATTATTAAAAGGATCTTGTTCTGTTAAACTCCAACCAGAAGTCTGGCAATGCGTTCTCAAAGCCAATGATTTTTGATTCTTTGGATTGAATTGCTTTACCAATTTTGCCCAAAGCATACGTGCAGCGCGCATTTTGGCGATTTCCATAAAATGGTTCATACCAATAGCCCAAAAGAAAGATAGGCGAGGAGCAAAGGTGTCTATATCCATGCCTGCATCTAAGCCTTTACGAATATATTCTAAACCATCTGCTAAGGTGTAAGCCAATTCGATATCGCAGGTGGCACCAGCTTCTTGCATGTGGTAACCAGAAATACTAATACTATTGAATTTTGGCATGTTTTTGCTTGAAAACTCAAAAATATCTGAAATGATTTTCATTGATGGAGTAGGTGGATAGATGTAAGTATTCCGTACCATGAATTCTTTTAGAATATCATTTTGAATGGTTCCTGCTAATTGTTCTGGCTTTACTCCTTGTTCTTCTGCCGCGACTATGTAAAATGCCATGATTGGCAAAACAGCACCATTCATAGTCATGGAAACCGACATTTTATCTAAAGGAATTTGGTCGAAAAGAATTTTCATGTCTTCAACCGAATCAATTGCAACTCCTGCTTTACCTACGTCACCAACTACACGTTCGTGATCGGAATCGTAACCTCTATGTGTTGCTAAATCGAAAGCGACTGACAATCCTTTTTGTCCGGCTGCTAAATTTCGTCTGTAAAATGCGTTACTTTCTTCTGCTGTTGAGAAGCCTGCATATTGCCTAATTGTCCATGGTCTGCGAACATACATTGTTGAGTATGGTCCTCGAAGATTTGGTGCGATACCAGCTACGAAGTTGAGATGCTCTAGATCTTTAATGTCTTCTTTTGAATAGGTTGATTTTACATCTATATCTTCAGCTGTTAAAAAATGGCTTTTGGCTCTTGGCTCTTGGCTATTAGCGTTTGGTTCTATGGTTATATGTTGAAGGTTTTTTCTTGACATATTAATTGTAATTTTAATGCTGAAACTCAACTATAGTTTTTGTCTATATTCAGTTTTACTCTTTATTTAATCTATTGATTTCCAATTTTTCAGATAATCTTTTTTCAATAATTGGTTCAATTAGTGTTTTGCGTTTTTTAATTTTTAAAAAAGGACTGACTTTTAGGTTATTTTTCATTTTATCAGCAAAATTTGGATGTTTGTTTGAACCTAAAAGCACTAGTTTTTCAGTATCAAAATTGGCTTGATCTTTGGCTGCACTATCTTTGATTTTTCGCTGAATTGTACCTTCTTTTAGTTGCTTTAAAATGCCTCCATTGGCTTCAATATTTTTGAAAAGTTGAAGTGCTTTTTCAGATAATTGATCTGTTAAACTTTCAATATAATAAGTTCCATCTGCTGGATTATTAACTTTATCAAAATAGCTTTCATGCTTTAAAACTAATAACTGATTTCTCGAAATTCGGTTTCCAAATTTATTTGCTTTATGATAGAGTGAATCATAAGGTAAGTTGTAAATTGTATTGGCACCACCAATAACAGCACTCATGCATTCTGTAGTTGTACGTAACATATTTACATTATAATCGTAAATGGTTTTATTGCGTTTGCTAGGTGTTGCAATTATTCTACAGTCTGTATTTACTCCATATTCAGAAGCTAACGTTGCCCACAATTGTCGTAGTGCTCTTAGTTTTGAAATTTCGAAAAAGTAGTTTGAACCTATAGAAACATTGAAAGTAACTTGAAGAGATTGCTTCGCTTCATTTGCAATGACGGTATCGAGATGATTTAAATATTCGTTAGCATGTGCTAATCCATAAGCTAGTTGTTGTACAATGGTGGCTCCAGCGTTTTGGTATAGGCTTAAATCTATACTAAGTTGATTGGTCTTTTTTATTAGGGTTTCAAAGATTGTATGATCTTCTTTGAGGTTGGTGTGCCAATTGCCTGTTTTTGCTAGGTTGTGTATGATGTCAGTGTGCGAGTAAGTGAGAGATTGCTTGACTTTGCTCTCAATGAAAGCATCTAATTTTTTAGTAAAGTCTTCCGAAAGAAAATCACACTTAATTTCTATAGGTATACTTGCGATGTCAATATTTTGAAATAAATATTTAATAGAAATAGTTTCAGATTTTATTTGGTACAAAATACTTTCAACACCATGTTTAATGGCTTCGATAGCTTTTAAATTAGCATCTTTGGCGTCTGTAACTTCTATAGATTGGCAAATTTTCCATTGCGTAGCCTTGCTCTTGGAGACTTCTGGTAAAGTTTTAAACTCGTCAGCATGATAAAAAGGTTTTACATCTATGCCTTCATTGGTTTTCCAGATTAACGTATCGTTGTAATCTGCACCTTTTAAATCGACTTGAATCTTTTGCTTCCAAGCTTTTGAGGGTACACCTTCAAAATCATTAAATAAAGATTTACTCATCTTGTTTTTGTTTAACTATACTGTCTTCGTATTCAATAATATAAATGTCTTCGTTAGGCTTTTTCATGTAATAGGTTTCGCGTGCAGTGCGTTCTATGCCTTCTTCTGTACTCAATTCCTTTATGGCCTTATCGTCTTTTGTTATTTCATTTCTATAATGATCTTTTTGATATTCTAGTTCTTCAACATCAGAATTTAATTCGTGATGAAACAACCAGGAATGAGCATCAAAAAATAACATCCAAACCACAAAGACAATAAGAACAATGAGGTAAATGTTCTTAAATGGTTTTAGATATTTATTGTTCCAGATGCTCATTACAGACGTTCGTTTATTATTGTTCTAACGATATCTACAGCAACCGTGTTGTATTTGTTATTTGGAATTATAATATCAGCATATTCTTTCATGGGTTCAATAAATTGCTGATGCATTGGTTTTAAGGTCGTTTGGTATCTGTTTAGAACTTCATTTATATCACGACCACGTTCAGTGATGTCTCGTTTTAGACGACGAATTAGTCGCTCGTCAGAATCTGCATGAACAAATATTTTTATATCAAAAAGATCTCTAATCTCTGCATGAGATAGAATTAAAATCCCTTCAACAATCATTACTTTTCTTGGTTTTGTAGAAATGGTATCTCCTGTACGATTGTGTTTTACAAATGAATATACAGGTTGGTCAATGGAATTTCCTTTTTTTAGTTCTTTAAGATGATTTTCTAATAATTCAAAATCTATAGAACGTGGGTGATCAAAATTGATTTTAATACGTTCGTCATAACTTAAATGCGACGTGTCTTTATAATAAGAATCTTGTGAAATCACTCCAACTTCACCTTCTGGCAATTCATTTAAAATTGTATTAACTACGGTTGTCTTTCCGCATCCTGTTCCTCCTGCAATTCCTATAATAAGCATGTTTAAATTTTGATTTAGTTAGAGTCTTACAAAGTTAATTAATATGACCTTAAAATGAATATTATAATTTGGAAACTTTGGCTGGTTTTCAAATTGATTTCATTAATGTTTTATAAGTTTTACGATGCCTAAATTTTCTATTCCTACATAAATATAACCATCAGGCCCTTGTTCTACACATCTTACTCTACCTAACCCATCAAGCAATCTCTCTTCTTTAATCACTTTATTATTTTTTAGTGAGCACATGTCTAAATATCGAAACTTTAATGAGCCTATTAAAAGATTTCCGTTCCAACTGCCATATTTATCGCTATTAATGAATGCCATTCCGCTTGGAGCAATAGATGGAATCCAATAGTGGAGTGGTTGTTCCATGCCTTCTTTTTCTGTGATTTCTGTAAACTTTGAACCATTATAATTAATTCCATAGCTAATTACTGGCCAGCCATAGTTTTTTCCGGCTTTAATGATATTTATTTCATCCCCTCCTTTTGGACCATGCTCGTGTGTCCAGATTTCTTTAGTCTGCGGATGAAGCGTCATGCCTTGTGGATTTCTGTGGCCGTAAGAATAAATGGCCTTCTTGGCATTGGGTTCATTTACAAAAGGATTGTCATTTGGTATGGAGCCATCATCATTAAGACGATATACTTTTCCGCAATCTCTTGTAATATCTTGAGGATTTACATCTCTATTTCCACGTTCTCCAATAGTAAAGAATAAGTAACCGTCTTTATCAAAAACGAGCCGTGAACCGAAATGTTGACCCCTTCTGCTATTTGGTATTGCTTTGTATAGCACGTTTAAATTGTCTATTCTATTTCCATTTAGTTTTGCTCTGGCTATCGCAGTATTTCCACCTTGATTTTCACCTTCTGACGATGCGTAAGAGAAATAAATCCAACCATTTTCTTTATAGTTTGGATGCAAAATAATATCCATAAGACCACCCTGTCCGTTAACATAAACCTCTGGTAATCCGGAAATTGTTGTTTTCTTTCCGTTTTTGAAATGGATGAGCTCTCCTGCTTTTTCATTTATTAACATAGAACCATCTGGAAGAAATGTAAATCCCCATGGAATATTTAGGTCTGAGACAATTAATTCATAACTATTATCTGTGTTTATTGGGTTTTTATCTTGAGCACAGGTTAAGATGCAAATTAGGATTATACTGAGAAAAGAAAGTCTTAATTTCATGTCTGAAATGTCTTGAATAAATTAGTTTTTAAAGTTAAATAAATGTTGTTGGAATAGAAAGAAAAACTCTATATTTGCAGTCCGAAAATGATAACTATAAAATTCGGGGTGTAGCGTAGCCCGGTTATCGCGCCACGTTTGGGACGTGGAGGCCGCA
>NZ_CAXBGB010000123.1:0-5803 GCF_963975125.1 uncultured Winogradskyella sp.
AAAACCTTCTTCTTGGGTATTCTGGTTTCCCCAAGTCATGGTGCCTAGGCATATTTTACTAACTTTTATGTCTGTGTTTGGTAGGGTTGTGTATTTCATCATTTACTGCGACGGCAGGAATCTTTTTTAGTTAAACTTAATTTGTTATTCTGAACTTGTTTCAGAATCTTATTAATATATAGGTTTCTATTCAACTCAACCTAAGATTAATAAAGCAAAAATAAGAAGACCTTTCAGGTTATAGAAACCTGAAAGGTCTAAAAGTATGTTAATATGTCATTTCGAGGCCGAAGGACGTGGCAATCTTTTCAATTGAAACTTAAATTCAACAGATTGCTTCGTAGCTAATAAGCTTCTCACAATGACGGTTCCATTTAAATCTCATTCAGCAATTTAGAAATTTCGTCTAATTTTGGCGTTAATATCACTTCGATACGCCTGTTTTTTGCCTTTCCTTCTACAGAGTCGTTTGATGCTATTGGTGCATATTCACCACGACCTGCAGCAGTTAAGTTTTCTGGGTTTATTGAGTTGTTCTCTCTAAGAATATTTACAATTGCTGTAGCACGTTTAGTAGATAAATCCCAGTTACCACTTAATTGTCCATTACTTGTATAAGGATCATCATCTGTATGACCTTCAATAAGTATTGAAATCTCCGGATTTTCACCTAAGACACTTCCTAATTGTTGCACAGCCTTTCGTCCTTCTGTGCCAACAGACCAACTACCAGATTGGAATAATAATTTGTTTTCCATAGAAATATAGACTTTACCATCGCGTTGCTCAACGGTTAGACCTTTGCCTTCAAAATTGGTTAAAGCTTTTGATATAGCATCCTTTAAGGCACGCATATTTGCATCTTTAGCAGCAATAACACTTTCTAATTCAGCCACACGTTTAGATCTACTTTCTAATTCTTTTTTTAGCGTATTGAGGCGCTCATTTTCGGTAGCTAGCGCTTGTTCTTTTGCTTCTAATTGTGCTAAAAGCTCTCTGTTTTTCTTTGAGTTTGCAGCAATCGAAGCAGAACTATTTTCTTCTAAAGCTTTGTATGATGCCTTTAATGTTTCGAGATTTGATTTTGCAGCAGAATAATCACTCTGTAGTTTATCACGTTTAGCAATAGCTACGTCATAAGCAGTTTGAAGTTTATTTAAATCATTATTTAGTTTCGTTTTGTCATTAGAAAGCGATGCAACTTCATCAGATAAACCACGATTTTCTTTTTTTAAGTTACCGTATTTATCTTCAAGGTCTGTAAATATTTTTTTCGACACACAAGACGTAAATAACGTAAGTGTCAATACTATTAATGAAATTTTTTTAATCATATTATTATTGTTTAGTCGTTTGTTGTTGGTTTATTTTTAGAGATCCAATTCTAACAGAATCGGACAATGATCACTGTGAACCGCTTCAGTTAGTATAACGCTGCGTTTTATTTTTTCTTGTAAAGGTTCGCTAACCATGGCATAATCTAAACGCCAACCTTTGTTATTAGCTCTAGAGTTTGCTCTATAACTCCACCAAGAATATTCTTGCTTTTCGGGATGTAAATACCTAAAACTGTCAATAAAGCCGCTATCGATAAAGTTACCCAGCCATTCGCGTTCTTCTGGTAAAAATCCAGAAACACCTTTCATTTTTGGGTTATGGATATCGATTGCTTCGTGGCAGATATTATAATCACCAACAATTACCAAATTTGGTTTTTCCTTTTGGAGATCATTCAAATAGTTGTGTATTAGATCCATGTATTCAAATTTATGAGCTAACCTTTCACTATTGGTTCCAGACGGTAAATACATACTCATTACAGAAACGTTGTCGTAATCTACTCGTATGTTTCGACCTTCAAAATCCATGGATTCAATTCCTGTTCCGAATTCTATATGATTGGGTTCCGATTTACACAAAACAGCAACACCACTATAGCCTTTTTTCTGAGCACTAAACCAGTAATTGAACTTATAGCCAGCTTCTGTAAACAAATTAAGATCGAGTTGCTCTTCCATTGCCTTAATTTCTTGAAGACAAATCACATCTGGATCTGTAGCTTTTAACCAGTCAATAAAGCCTTTATTTATGGCTGCTCTAATGCCATTGACGTTGTACGATACGATTTTCATGATAAGTTGAATAGGTTTCTGCTAAATTAAATAATACTGTACTTTTACAGCATATTTTTATACTGCTTTTAACTATAAAATATTTCCTGTTTTAAGAAGTTATTATTCTACATGAAACGAGCGCAAAACAGAATTTCGATGATTAGTATAAAAACCATGCGCAAACAGCAGGTGTCCTTTGAAAAAAAATGAGTAAAACTACATGAAATACACTTTACTTTTTATAATGATTATAGGCTCTTTTGGCGCATTCGCCCAAGAGAATTCTAGCAATTTTAGAAAGAAACGTATTGCGGTAAAAGATTCAATTCTCATAGACTCTGTAAGTATTAATTCTTCAAAATTTGTAATAAAAACAAAAGATAATACAATTTTAGATTCGACATTATACACCATTGATTTTGCAAAGGCACTTTTAAAATTTAAGCATCCGATGGATTTAGATACGATTCAAGTAGAATACTTACGCTATCCTAACTTTTTAACTAAAGTCTATATGCAATTAGATGATAAGGTTATTGTAGATAGGTCTTCTGCCGGTTTGCAACAATTGTACAAACTTGAAAACACTAATAAGCGCGATACATTTACACCTTTTGATGGCCTAACTACTTCTGGCAGTATCTCTAGAGGTGTGACTATTGGTAATAATCAGAATTCCGTTTTAAATAGCGAATTAGATTTACAGATTTCGGGAAAATTAAACGATAAAGTCTCTTTGAGAGCATCGATACAAGATGCAAATATTCCCTTACAAGAAAGTGGTTATTCACAACGACTAGATGAGTTCGATCAAGTATTTATAGAGCTATTTAGTGACGATTGGAATATACGTGCTGGTGATATAGACTTAGAGAATGCCAATAGTTATTTTGCCAACTTCTCTAAGCGTGTGCAAGGTTTGTTTGTTAATGCTAATCTAGGGAAAAGCACCAAAATTTTTGCTTCTGGAGCCTTGGTAAGAGGCCAATTTACAACTACACAATTTACGGCTCAAGAAGGTAACCAAGGGCCTTATAAACTGAGTGGGCCAAACAATGAATTGTTTGTACTCATAGTGTCTGGTAGCGAAATAGTTTATGTAAATGGTGTTCCTTTAGAACGTGGCGAAAATAATGATTACATCATCGATTATAATGCAGGTGAAATTATTTTTAACTCTACATTTCCGATTACTTCCGAAATGAGAATTACCGTCGATTATCAATTTAGTGAACGGAATTATTCGCGATTCATTGTTTTTGGAGGCGGAAATTACACAACTGAAAAACTAAGTTTAAATGTCTCAGTCTATTCTGAAAGCGATGCTAAAAATCAACCCTTACAACAGAATTTATCCACAGAACAAACACAGGTTTTAGCAAATGCTGGTGATAATACAGATTTAATGGTAGCGCCTTCAGCGACACAAGAATCGTTCTCTGAAAATCGAATTTTATATCGAAAAGAGCTTGTTGGTGCAGAAGAAATCTTTGTGTTTTCTAATAATCCGGATGATGAACTGTTTAGTGTGCGCTTTACTTTAGTTGGTGCTAATCAAGGAAATTATGTATTGAGTAATTCTAATGCAGTGAGCAATATTTTTGAGTATGTTACACCAATTAGTGGTGTGCCACAAGGAAATTATGAGCCTATAACTCAGCTTGTAGCTCCAGAGCGGTTACAAATCGCTGTTTTAAATGGGAGATATAAACCCACTGAGAAAACGGATGTATATTTTGAATTGGCTGGCAGTAAAAATGATGAGAATCTGTTTTCTAATTTAGATGATGATGACAATGATGGTTATGCCGGAAAGTTAAGAGTGAACCAAAAGCTTATAAAATCAGATAGTCTCTGGGATCTATCTGCTTTAATTGATGCTGATTTTATTGAAAAGAATTTTAGAACAATACAACGATTATATAGAGCAGAGTTTAGTAGAGATTGGAACTTGGATGATTCACAAAGCAGTCAAGGTAATTTTAACTTTGGTAATCAGCTGTTGCTAAATTCAGGATTACAATTGTCACATTCCAAAAAAGGAACGGTTTCCTATAATTTTGAATACCTTGATTATTCAGAAAACTTTAATGGGAGTAGGCACAATGTGAATACTAATTTGCGTTTAGGCGATTTCAATATCTTTTCGAATTCTAGTTTTTTAAATAGTGAAAGTACTATAAACCGTTCAACATTTTTAAGATCGTTTAATCGTGTCGTTTATGGTAAAAATAACAAATGGACTGGTGCGAAATTTGCAATTGAAGATAATGAACAAACAGTAATTGAAACGGATTCATTAACTCCTTTAAGTCAAAAATTTACAGCTTATGAAGTTTTTGCAGGTATTGGTGATAGCACTAAGGTATTTGCAGAAGTGGGTTATATAAAACGTTTTAATGATAGTTTGCGCAATAACCAGATAGAACGTGTTAATAGTTCTAATACGTATTATTTAAAATCACGTTTGGTACAAAACAAAAATACTAATCTGCAATTATTTGTTAATTATAGAGATTTAAAGGCACAAGATGAAACTACTGAAAATGAACAAAGCTTAAACAGTAGGTTAAATTATAGTCAGAAATTATTTAATAATCTCATAGTCTGGAATACTAGTTTTGAAACCAATTCGGGTACTTTACCACAACAAGATTTCACCTATGTCGAAGTCGAAGCTGGCCAAGGTGCTTACACATGGATAGATTATAATGATAACGGCATACAAGAGCTTAATGAATTTGAAATTGCACAGTTTACAGATCTAGGGAGTTACATAAGAGTCTTATTACCAAACCAGGTGTTTGTGAGAACACATCAAAATAGATTGAGCCAGACATTAACTATTAATCTGCAACAATGGAGTAAATCCGAAAATAAGACCAAAAAATTATTTTCGCATTTTTATAATCAAACATCCTATTTAATTGATAGAAAAATTAAGCGCGAAGGCAATAATTTTAACCTTAATCCATTTAAGAATGATGAAGAAAATCAGTTAGCCTTAAATAATAGTGTACGTAATGTGCTGTTCTTCAATAGAGGAAAGCAGCTTTATACCACGTCTTACACCTATCTTACCAATACAAGTAGAAATCTGCTCTCTATAGGGTTTCAAGAAAACATATTGTCGAGTCATCAATTAAATTTCAATCATAAATTTGCAACGAATTGGTTAGCCAATACCTTGGTTAGTTTAGGAACTGATGAAAGTATTAGTGAGAATTTTACGAACAGAAATTTTAATATTGAAGAAGAGCGATTTCAACCAAAGTTGTCGTATTTATTTAACGAAAATGCACAGTTCGATGTTTTTTATCAATACACGTCTAAAGCAAATACCCTAGGAAGCTTAGAATCTTTAGCACAGAATAATTATGGCTTGTCATTTACCTATAATAATGCGCAGAAGATTGCATTGACGGGAGAATTCAATTTTTTTAAAAATGAATTTGAAGGCAATGCAAATACTCCAGTAGCTTACCAGATGTTAGAAGGTTTACAGCCAGGAAAAAACTTTACATGGAGTTTATTGGCTCAAAAGAAACTCACCAAGTTTTTAGATTTAAATCTTAATTATTTTGGACGTAAAACGGAGACTTCTAGAACTATTCATACTGGAACAATACAGTTGAAGGCTTATTTTTAAAACTAATGTATTTTCTTACGCAACCATTTAGATAGTTTTG
>NZ_CAXBGB010000124.1:0-5673 GCF_963975125.1 uncultured Winogradskyella sp.
TCTTCGAACTCTCTCAATCGGTTCATACTTGCTAAATCTGGAGCTCCAGCTAATGCTAGCGTATAAAGACGATATGCTTGTGCGAAATCACTGTGATAGCTCTTGTAGCTTGGTCTCCAGTTTCTTGCTGCTTGTCTTTGGTAGGCAATCCAGTTGCTTTTGAATGTTAATGGTAGAATGAAACCTTTTTGTTCTGCTTCAATCATAAAATGACCAGCATAACTTGTTCCCCAATCATTGGTTGTGTTTTCACCCATCCAATAGCCCAATCCACCACTAGCATTTTGAAAACGCCCTAAACGTCTAATGCCGTTTTCAATATTACGTTGTACTTGCTTTTTCTTTTGAGCTGTTAAATCAAAAATATCAGTTAAGAATAATTGCGGAAACACACCAGATGTCGTTTGCTCAACACAACCATGAGGATAGCGAATTAAATATTCCATTCGCTTTGTGAAATCCATTGGAGGCAATGTTGAAAATTCTACAGTTGCCGAGTTGGTTCCTGATACTCCAAAGGTTGTAATATCAATAGCTTGTTTTCCATTGGCTTGTAATTCACTATCAATAACACGAGACGTTCTTGGGTTCGGGTTTTCTACATCAATCTCTACTTTGTAAGTTGATTTTTTGCCATTTCCTGTGGCTACCACTTCAATCGTATTGATGCCTTTTGCTTTAGTAACATCCAATTGAAAATACACCATTTTTTCATCTGGTTTGCTAAATTGAAGGGATTGCGATTTGTTGCCTTTTATAGTAATTCCATCGCTTACATTTACTGAAAGCGTTACGTCTTTCACTTTATTTTCCATTGCAAAAACTGTCACTGGCAATGTCACTTTTTCACCTGGACTTAACTTTCGTGGTAAGGTTGCTAATACCATTAATGGCTTTTTAACTTGTACTGATTTTTCTGCACTACCATAAGCTTCAGTATTACTATTACCAGCAACAACCATTGTTCGTACTGCACCAACATAATTTGGCATTTTTAGTTGGTGCGTTTTTGTTTTTCCAGCATCCAAAAGAAATGGTCCTAGATACGTCACCACAGGCTTAAAACGATTCGCTTTTTTGTTCTTGCCTTTTGCAGCAGCACCATCACCACCAATCGCAAATACTTGATCTATACTACCAGAATAAGCTCCAATGACATCATCGAAAATGTCCCAAGTTCTTACACCTAAAGCTTCACGAGCGTAGAAACTATTCCAAGCATTTGGTGTTTTAAAACGTGTTAAATCTAATAATCCTTCTTCTACAACTGCAATAGTATAGGTCATTGCTTTATTGTTCTTTTCAGATACTTTTATCTCGTAAGATTGCTCTGGTTGAATCGCATCTGGCATATTCAATACAGGCTCTAACTTTGTTGCAGGATCTTCTACTAGCATCGGAATTACTCCATACAAACGAATCGGTAAATCATTAGATGTGATGGCATGTGGTTGCAATAATGAAATATTAATGAATACGTTTGGTGCCATTTCAGCAGTCACCGAAATATCAATCGTGGTTTCACCTGGCTTTGTTTTTACCCATTGGTGTTGTAAAACTTCAGTACCATTTTCTATACTAACTAAAGCTCTGCCTTCGCTACCAGACGGGAACGTTAGTTTCGCTGTATCACCAACATTATAATTGTCTTTGTCTGTTGAGAAGACTAACATTTTTGCCGCTTCTTTATCACCAGAGGCTGAATTAGACCACCAGTTTTTATAGAAATAAGTTGTGCGTCCTGTGGCATGTCCACTCACTGGATCTACAACTCTAATTAAATAACGACCACGATCACTTTCTGGAATATTGAGTTTAAAACTTGCTTTTCCGGTTGCATCTGTATCTACTTCATATTGTTGAACAGGTCTATGGTAATTACTAGACACATAGCTCGATAGATTATCGTAAGAGGAATTCCACCACCAGCGCCATTCTATTTTATAGACTTTTACTTCTAGTTTTTTACGCTGAATTGGATTACCATCTGCAGTTACTGTAGCAATATCAAAAGTTTGATTTTCGTCAGTAAAGAATGAGCCATAATTGTTGCCTTTGGGTGATTGTAAGCCAACAAAACTTTCGTAAGGTGCGTAAGGCATCGTGAATGCATCGAGTGAGAAATCACCACCATTTTCAAACGCTCTCACTAGGAATTGAGCCGTTAACATGCCTGGAGCATTCTTACCAATATTTAATTTTGAATCTACTTTTGCTTTTCCGTTTGCATCTAAATAGCCTTCGAAAACATTAGTTTCTTCTGTACTAAATTTTTTGGTTGGGTCGCTGAATGTATAGTTCTTATAGCCTTTAAAGCTGGTGTAAGACGTTGTAAATTTTGCTTTTATTTCAGCTTTTAAATTCTTTGCTGGTGCACCATGTAACCAAGCCACGTTTAAGTCTCCTTGCAAGGGTTTGTTGTTGGTTAACACCTTGTCTTCAAAATCTATTTTTATTTTTAATCGGTTAGGTTTAACCGTTTCAATTTTTAAACCTTTTGAGAATGAAGCACCACCTACTGAAACCTTAGCATTGTAGTTTCCGGTTTTATAATCTGGTGATGTTGGCACTGTAAAATCAAAGAAGTTATTGATGTTATCTACTGAGACTTTTCTGTAAACCAACTTACCAACAGGATCTGTGATTTCGAGCTTAACAGGATGTCTTTTAGGTAATTTATTCGCTTTGTCATTTAATACAAAGGTTAAGAACAAACTATCTCCTGGTCTCCAAACTCCGCGCTCTCCATAGATGTAACCTTTCAGTCCACGTTGTAATCTGTTACCAGATACATCGAACTTACTTAGCGATAAAGAATTACCATCAAAAAGCTTAACATAGCTTACACTTTTACCTTTGGTAACAATGGCGAAAGCGGAACGTTTTTTAGCATCAATTTCTATGATGCCATCAGTGTTTGTTTTACCAGTAGCCAATTCTTGTTGTTGGTAATTATACAGTGTCACTTTACTACCAGATTCAGGATCTGTAGATAAGATATTTGTCACTGCAAAGAAATAAGTATTGTCATTGCCTTGTTTAGCTATTACGCCAAGATCTGAACTGATGAGGTTTAGTGATACTGTACGATTTCCGTAATTAAAATAAGAGTCTGTACAAGGATTCTCTCTGTCTCTATATCTATAATTTCTGTTTCTATAGCTGTGACTTAAATTATCCCAATAACGTTCTTCACGAAGCTCTTCTTCCTCTTCCGTAATATCTTCTGAGGCGTAAAAATCTTCTTCGTAATAGTCATCGTAGTAATCATCATAGTATTCATCTTCATCAACCTCAGTAGTTTCGGATTTTGATGTACAATCGTATAAGGAATAGTCTTTTTTAAAACCAACTTCTACACGATAGATAGCACCAGGATCTGCTTGTATATATTTAGACAAATCGATGCTGTAGGCTTTCCATTCTCCTGTGCTTTGGTCTTTATCTTGAATAAGCGTAATCGTTTCTTTAGCAATACGACGGCCAACATGTTTTATGCCATATTCGTTATTGCTATTCATGTTGTTTTCTTGAAGAAACTGAAGGATGTTGTCTTCAAATATTTTAATAATTCGCACATCTACTTTACTAAGATTTACGGCTTCAAAATTGAATTTTAAGTCTTTAGAATTTGGTAAGATTGAACCATTACTAACCAATCTTACTTGAGGTTTTAATTCTTCGAAAGTTAAGGCTTGTGAGTAAGCATTTTTAAGTTTAAAGCCATCCGTATTTTTAATACCTGTAAATACATCTACTTTAATCGCTCCAACCAACTTGTTATCTGGATACACTTTTAAGACATTACCATCAACTATATATTTTGGATTTTTTACATTCTCAATTGTCACTAAGCCTGCAAAATTCTGTTGTTTTTTTAAAGGATCGGAGAAGTTAATAGATAAGTACTGCTCAGGATTTTGAATAACTTGTGTTTCAGTTATGGTGAAGTTATTTTTCCCAGGAATTTCGATGTAATTATCTCCTTTATTTTCGGCATTAATGGCTTTACCATCCCAAGCGATATCAATTTTACTGTCTTCTATTTGGCGTTTTATGCTATCGATTCTGAATTCAAAATACTTTGAAGGTTCAGGTACCTCTAGCCAAACTAAATTCAAGTCTTTTTTATTCTG
Source organism: uncultured Winogradskyella sp. (assembly GCF_963975125.1). GTDB lineage: Bacteria > Bacteroidota > Bacteroidia > Flavobacteriales > Flavobacteriaceae > Winogradskyella. The sequence continues at coordinate 4,137 of NZ_CAXBGB010000124.1, forward strand.
TTTTGCTGTTACTAATTGCTTTGCTTTTTCTAAAGTAATCACATCCGAAGAGCGTAGTTGACCTAACACATATTGCCATTCTTTACTATAAGATTGCAGGTTGTTAGTGTTGATACTAAAACTAGGTGTTATGGTTTTAAACTCAAAAGTGTAGTTTTTAAACTCTGCAGGAATGGTTTTATAGATATCACCTAATTGCACTGTAACTCCGTAAGCTGTTCCTGGCTCTAAAGCTTCATCTGGTGTAAAAAGAAGTGTGTGTTTATTGAGTGCTTTTAATGTGCCTTGAATATGCGGTTGTGTTTTAATTAAACCTGCATCTAACTCTTGTTCTGCTTCCCAACCTTCAACGGCTTCTGCTAGATTAATTTTAATTGGTGCTGTTACTGAAACCACTCCAGAAGTGGTATAACTGATATAATCTCTATACTTAAAAATATTATCGGTTTCTACTGGCTTTTTTTTACAAGAAAATACAAACGTTAGAATAAGGAGTAGGGCGAGGTGCTTTTTGATGCGCATAGTGTTGATGGATTTAATATGAAACTTCGATTAAAAAGAAGGGTAGGTACTTTCTTGTTAATTAAGTACGCTGATATTTTAGTGTTTAGACTTTGGGCTGTTGTTAAATTGTTCTTAAAATTAAGAATTATGCTAAAATGATAGATAAATAGCGAGATTCTTTTAAAGAATTAGACGTTTTTTTAAGGAATTGTTGGTTTGCCTGATTTATATAGTAAAATGTATCGAGACTATTTGAAGTTATTTAATCCTGAAACTTCTCGATACAATTCTGATGAAAATGTCAGAATCACTCGAAGTGACGGTTATAATGTGAATAAAGAATTAACCCTATTTTATTTTAATTGATTTGAGTTTTTAGGTCTGAAAGTAATTCTTCTGTTTCTAATTTGATGGTTTTATATAATTCCGCATGTCCCATTGCCACATATGTTCTTTGTTCTAATAAGTTGAACAGATGTAACATATTGTCTGGGTTTGACAATAAGTTTTCGGATGTTGCTCTAACAGTAGTTAATGATTTTTTATCAAAAATCTTACTATTCATTTTTTCTAGTCTAGGATCGTCTTCTTCTAAAACAAATAAGGTGTGTTTTAATATTTCTGGTTGGATAATACCATCAACGATATGAATGTTATTGTTGTCAATAATCAATGAAATTCTTTCTAACTCGTGATAGTATTTTATAATCTTTCTTTTGGTAAGCTTATCTTGTATAATGGCAATATTACCTGTTGCGATTAATTCTTTAAAAGTCTGATTAACAGGGTTAAAAGTTTTCCTTGTTACTAATGAATTTAGTTTAGAATAAATACTGTTATCAGTATTATTAAATGTTTGGTTTGTTGCAAAATAACTCAAAATATCTTTACCATTTTGATAAAAGCTAGATTCTACTTCTATATAGGTTTCTAATAATTTTGATTGGTCTTCAAGGTCAATTATTAATTCTGAAAGAATCGATTTTTCTTTGTTACGTTCAATTCTATTTTGATTCCAATTATTAATTGATAG
>NZ_CAXBGB010000125.1:0-5623 GCF_963975125.1 uncultured Winogradskyella sp.
GATATTTGTTTTAAATTTTAAAGTTTTCATTGTATTAGATTTTATAATTAATAATAGAGTTTATTTTAAAGTTTTATTCGTTTAAGTCTTAAACTATTTGCAACTACAGATACGCTGCTAAATGCCATTGCCATTCCTGCAATCATTGGATCTAATAAAAACCCATTAACGGGATAAAGGACTCCTGCTGCAATTGGTATTCCAATGATATTATAAATGAATGCCCAAAATAGGTTCTGGCGGATGCCCAATACCGTTCTCTTTGAGAGTTCTAAGGCTTTTGGAATGGATTGCAAATCTGATGTTATCAATGTCATTTTTGCTACATCCATTGCTATATCCGAACCTTTACCCATAGCAATACTCACATTAGCCTGTGCTAAAGCGTGAGAATCGTTGATGCCATCGCCAACCATAGCCACTATTTTCCCTTCTGCTTGTAATTTTTCAACAAAAGCTGCTTTCTCTGAAGGCATTACTTCGCCTTGGTAATTTGATATTCCCACCTGTTTTGCCACAGCAGATGCGGTTTTATTATTATCTCCTGTAAGCATATAGACTTCGATGCCTCTGTCTTGAAGAGTTTCTATAGCCTTTTTTGAAGTTTCCTTAATCTTGTCTGCAATGGCGAGTATCGCCAGCACTTGTTTTTCATTACCAAAGAATATGACTGTTTTTGCTTGGTCTTCGAGACTTTCTGCTGTTTGCATTAAGGAAGCGTCGATTTTAATATTTTTATCAAGCATTAGTTTATGGTTTCCAACATAGTATTTTGAACCATTTTCATTTTCAGCTTGAACACCCATTCCTGTAATACTTTCGAAGGAAACAATTTCAGCTTGTTCAATATTTTGTTCCTTTAAATGGTTGACCACTGCTTCCGCCAAAGGATGTTCTGATTGTGTTTCGATAGCTAAAAGAATTTGCTTGTATTCATTTTGATTCTCAAGTTTATCCTTCCAAAGTATATTGGTTACTAAAGGTTTTCCTTCTGTAATTGTACCAGTTTTGTCAAGAATGACCGCGTTCACTTTATGACCTAGTTCTAAACTTTCAGCATCCTTTATCAAAATATTGTTTTCTGCGCCTTTGCCGATACCGACCATTATGGCAGTAGGTGTTGCCAATCCTAATGCACAGGGACAGGCGATAACCAATACTGCTACAGAAGTTAATAAGGCTTGCGAAAACGCATTATCACCTCCAACTGACATCCAGACAATAAATGTAATAATAGAGATACCCAGAACTACTGGAACAAATATTCCAGCAATTTTATCGACTAGTTTTTGTACAGGCGCTTTACTTCCTTGCGCTTCCTGAACCATTTTAATGATTTGTGACAGCAAGGTTTCTCCGCCTACTTTTTCAGCAATAAATTGGAAACTACCTTTTTGGTTTACCGTACCTGCAAATACTTTTTCGTCCTTCGATTTTTCTACTGGAACAGGCTCTCCTGTTATCATACTTTCATCTACATACGAGCTTCCTTTGGAAACTTCTCCATCTACAGGAATCTTTTCTCCTGGACGTACTAAAATAGTTTGACCAACTTGTACTGACGAAATAGGGATTTCTTTTTCTTCCCCATTTTCAATGATTTTCAACGTTTTGGGTTGTAGTCCCATCAATTTTTTAATAGCCGAAGAGGTATTTGATTTTGCCTTTTCTTCCAATAGTTTTCCTAAGGAAATAAAAGTTATAATTACGGTTGCTGCCTCATAATAGACGTGAGGCTCTATACCACGACTCAACCAAAATTCAGGAAAAAAAGTATTGAAAATACTGAATAGAAAAGCGATTCCGGTACTCAAGGCTACCAAAGTATCCATATTCGCTTTTCCGTGTTTAGCTTGCTTATAAGCATTGATGAAAAAGCTACGCCCAAACCAGAATAGGACAGGAAGCGTTAGTGCCAATGATATCCATTTTCCAAGTTCCCATTGCATAAAAAACATTCCTAATATAAAAATTGGAAGGGTAAGAATCGCTGACCAGATAGTGCGACTCTTTATATCTTGATAAAGCTTTTGTTGAAGTTCTTGTTGCACGTAAGAAGGGTCTTCTACGTCAATGATAATGTCAAAGCCTACCTCTTGCAAAGCCTTTTGTATTTTTTTTTCGGTAATGGTCTCATCATAATCTACGAGTACCGAGCTACTAGCAAAATTAACACTAGCACTATTGACACCGTTAGTGTGCGACAGGATGGATTCAACACTTGATGCACAGGCTGCACAAGACATTCCAGTTACAGGAAATGATTTTTTTATTCCTTGCTTATGGTCTTTTTTTTTGATTTCAAATATATTAACCGTTTCCATAATCCTATTCTTATTAGTAAAATGCAAAGTTCAGAATAAATAGACTTTAATCTATTACGTTATAAGCTGAATTATTTGTAGAATTTTCACATTTACCTTCTTTTATTATCTAGTTAAAGGTTAAAACCCTGCAATTACATTGCAGTTACTTTAGTTTCTATAAATATTTTAGCCACGAATTCACGTATTAATTAACACAATTTGATTATGTTTTCTCAATCTCACGAGGCAGACTTATAGTCTGCCAACCAAAACCATGGACTTCCAGTCCATAGTGGTTTATTCAAAAAAATCTTCGTGGCTATTAGAGGTTGAGTTGAAGATGTCATTCCTGTAAAATGCTAAATGAATCATCGTTGGTTTCAAGAAATTCTGCGGTTTACTTTAAAATTACTTATATTAGCTTATATTAATGTTTATTACTAACCAAACCATTTTACAATGAAAAACTTATTTAAAACACGTTTTGCCCTTATTATTTTATTTCTAGCTTTTGGTACTTTACAAAGTCAAAATGAAATTTTATCAGCAGTTTCCGAGCTTAAAGGCAATGTGTCAACAATGGATTTTATCCTTACTAAAGTAGATGAAAATGTAAAGAAGGATAAGCATAAAAATTTGGAAAAAAACATTCATGATCTTGAAATCCAATTGAGTGAAGTGAATAATACAAGTAGTCTTTTTAAAGAAGAGATTAGAAATGACTTGGGGCAATTGGTCAATGCTTTATATTCTGATTTATCCTCGCTTGAAAAAACGGTACACAAATCGAAACTTTTTGATTCACATAAAGAATTTAACATCAATATTCAAAAATTGAATTTAGATTTCAATGCTTTAAGCGAATATATCACTAACCTAGAATCATTGGTAAATGAGATCTTGATTTCAACACCTTCTGAAACCGTTTATGTAGAAAAAGAAACGACAGAAAATAAGCCAGTAGCTAAAAAGAAATCTCATAATCAACCAACAAGTCATTCGGCCAATGTTAAAGAATCTCTTAAGAATAAGTGTGAAGCCATAGGAATTCAAATGGAAGGCATAGACTATGCATTTAAACAAAGTAAATTTGATAAAATAGCATCTTACTGTAGTAAAATATCAGATATATGTGATGACATGTTAAGTTTGTCTCAAGACCAATCATTTTCTGAATCTGTTAAAGAGATGAAAGATGCGGCACATGATCTGGAGCACCTTTCACTTCAGGGACATGAGAAACACGACCAAATTCATCATGAGTATGACCATTTAAAAAAGCTGCATAAAAAAGCAAATGCTCGTTTATCTGCCTAAGGCTAGGATTAGTTCTTTTCAAGGCTTATTTTTCCTTGGTATTATTATTTGTATTGAAAAATATCAATGCAGAAAACTGGTTAACTTATAGCTCGTTTATGTTGGAAATTTATTGAATAAAAAAAACCAACAAGAATGCAAACACAAATGGGTCTATAATAGTTTTGGTGTTCAACGTCCACCTTAAGACCTTACCAAAGCACCTTGATTGTCCTTTTCTTTGGTTTCAGGATTAATAGCTTTAATATATTACGTTATAAGCTGAATTATTTGTAGAATTTTCATATTTACCTTCTTTTGTTCAAAAAAACTTTAGTGGTAATGATTTTGAACGATTAGATTTAGTACATGACTAAATTTAGAATAAAACTATTAACTGCACACATATATAGCATATTACGGCTTTTTCGTTACGTAAACCTCACAGGTTTTTAAAACCTGTGAGGTTTTTGATATCCTGAAAATGGCGAGTAGTTTATTTCTCAAAATTAATTTTTGTCATGCACTTAACGATTAGATTAACCCATTGTGCAATTTGATTGATTAGGCTAAACTAAATGTCAGTTCAAGTGATTTTTAATAAAAAATCGTATCGAGAACAGGTTTTGAAATGGGAAATTTTATTCTCGATACTAATTTTCCTCATAAAAATGAGTTAAATCCACTCGAATAGACAAATTTTATTCAAAATGTACAATGGTTAGATTACTTTTTTAAACCAGCAAAACACGAAATTTTGATTTGTATCAAAGGGCGTTATATGGTCAATGTTAAGGCATCTAATTTTATTAAAATAAACTTTGAATTGATTAGTCATTGTGGTTTCTGAATATTGTTTTATCTCTAAACCACTACACTTTTTGGGACCATTTTCAGAAAAAGCACCAATAACTAAATGACCGTCCTTGTTAAGATGTTTTTGAACGGTTTCAACATAGTTGCTTATACTTTGTTCATCGGTTAAGAAATGAAATGCTGCTCTATCGTGCCAAAAGTCGTAATTCTCAGGTGGTGAAAAATCAGCAACATCGGCTACAATCCATTTTACTTTTTTTGATTGGTCTTTTAAGCGTTTTTTGGCTCTATCCAACGCAGCTTCAGAGATGTCTAACACTGTGATATCCTTAAATCCCAACTTTAATAAATGATCTACCAAAAAACTATCTCCACCACCAATATCGATGATTTTTGCAGATTTAGAAATATTAGATGCTTTAAAAAATGATAAAGATGTTTCTGGCACGACTTCATACCAACTCACTTCATTTAAAGATTTTGTTTTAAAAACATTTTCCCAATGTGCTTTTCTACTCATAGTAATGTGATATTATGTTTTAACTCCAAGTCATACGTTGTATGCGCACCGCATTAAAAATAGCCAATAAAGCAACACCTACATCAGCAATTACAGCTTCCCAAAGCGTTGCCATTCCCATTGCTCCCAAAGTTAACACCAATACTTTAACGCCCAAGGCCAAAATTATATTTTGCCATATAATTTTATTGGTCGCATTTCCAATATGTATGGCTGTGGCAATTTTTGAAGGTTGGTCGGTTTGTATCACAACATCAGCGGTTTCAATAGCAGCATCACTACCCAAGCCTCCCATTGCCAAACCTACATCCGAGAGTGTGATTACAGGTGCATCATTAATGCCATCGCCAACAAACGCAACAATTCTTCCTTGTTTTTTTAGTTTTTCAACTTCATTGATTTTTTCTTCGGGAAGCAAGCCGCCAATAGCTTTATCAATTCCCAGTTGATTTGCAATTTTATCGACAACCAATTGTTTATCGCCAGAAAGCATCACAATTTCTGTTATTTTTTTAATACGATGTAAAGCACTTATGGCTTCTTTGGCATCATCTTTAATGGTATCGGCAATGGTTATATAGCCTTCATATTTTCCATTAATAGCAATTACAACAATCGTTTCAATGTTCGATTTTAATTGCTCATCATATTGAATATTAAACTTTTCCAATAACTTTAAATTACC
>NZ_CAXBGB010000126.1:0-5477 GCF_963975125.1 uncultured Winogradskyella sp.
CGGTGGTGTGAGAGGCGCACTCCGTCAGTCAACGGCGGAGCCGTCTACTCAATTATGTGCATACTGGATTCAATAGTAATGCTTTTCTGAAAATCGTCCATGCCATAGTAATAAATATCCATTCCACAGTCCTTTGTTTCACCCCAAATTTGCACTGTAACAAAAAAACAAGAAAAATGAAAACTACAATTCCATTAAAATTAGTACTCCTAGTTTTTTTACTAGGATTTACAACTCAATCATTTTCAAAAACTAAAAACACAAACATTATGAACAGTACAAAAAATGAAACAATCGGATTATTAGTAATTATGAAAGCAAAACCAGGAAAAGAGCAAGACGTTAAAAACTTTTTGCTTGGTGGATTAGCACTAGTCAATCAAGAACCTCAAACAGTATCTTGGTTTGCCTTTCAGATAGACAGTAAAACTTTTGGTATCTATGATACCTTTGAAGTAGAAGAAGGTAGGCAAGCTCATTTAACAGGCGAAGTTGCAAAGGCATTATTAGCAAATGCAGGTGATTTATTAGAGAACTTTGATCCTAGCACAGATATTCAAGCAATAGATGTATTAGCATCTAATCATAAATCCGGATTGCAAAACAAGGGCTTACTTGTTATTATGAAATCTAAAGAAGCAAAGGCTAAAGATGTAGAAAACTTCCTTAATGTCGGCAAGCAATTAGTTGGTGATGAACCAAAAACTTTATCTTGGTATGCTATAAAAATAGATGCTACTACATATGCAATCTTTGATACTTTTGCAGATGATTCTGGTAGAGATGCACATTTAACAGGAAAAGTTGCAGCTGCACTTATGGAAAATGCGCCTGTTCTTTTAGATGGTTTTGAAGCATCAGCAATTCAAAAAATAGATATTATAGCTTCCAAATAATTTATATCTTTAGAAAAGAGTGTAAAGCACTCCTTTCTTTTTATATGTAATATTAAATAAAGAAATATATTCTTATGGCTCAAATTATTATAGATAAACAAAATGGTGAATTAGCCTTTAGACTAGAAAGGTTTGAAAATCTTAATCAATTTGATCATTTACAAAGAAAACATTATTATTCTATTATTTTACTTAACGCAAGCAACTATAAGTTAAGTGTAGACCTTTCTAATTATGAACTGCAAGGTTATCAAATGATTTGCTTGTCGCCTTATCAACCATTTATGCTTTCTTCTGAAGAACCTTGTCAAGGCTGGTTATTAAATTTTCACCCTGACTTTTTTTGTACATATCGTCATCAAAATGAAATTGAAACAGAAGGCGTTCTTTTTAATAACTTTTATGGATTACCACATTTTCAAATTTCTGAAGAAGGGCTGTTTTTTAATCTCATAGACCAAATTTCTAAAGAGATGGATAGAGATTCTATTGCTCAACATGAAGTTCTTGTGGCTTTTTTAAAGGTATTTTTGATAGAAGCAGTAAGACAGAAAAAACAATTCGATAAAGAGATAGTTCCAAAATTTTCTGATGGTCAATCAGAAATCCTACAAAATTTAGTAGATTCTATTGAGAAAAATTATTGTGAATTACATTCTCCGAAAGATTATGCAGATGTTTTGTGTGTTAGTACAAAAACATTGGCAGGGATTGTAAAAAAGTATTTAAAGCAAACACCTAGCGATTTAATTTATAATAGAATTGTTATAGCGGCTAAACGAGAACTATATTTAACATCAAAACCTTTGAAACAGATTGCAGCTGGACTTGGCTATTATGATGAATTTTATTTTAGTCGATTTTTTAAGAGAAAAGTAGGTGTTTCTCCAGATAATTACAGAAGGACAGTAGGTTTCGCCAAACTAGAAAGGCTATAATTATCATGTGGTCTTAAGTTGCACATAACGTAAAATATATGAATTGTAGCTGAATAGAAAGCGATGAACTTTCAATTTACCACAAAGCCAAATCTGCGATTTGGTGTTTAATTTTCTCTTCTCTTAAATGCCAAATTGTAGATTTGGCGGGCTAGAAAGTACCCACAAACCTTTGAAACCCCACTGAGTCAGCTATAATTTCATATATAGTGTTGTGTATCGTTTTTTTTAACCGTTGATATGATTCTTTTTTAGAAAACATTTAGTTTAAAATAAGTCAGTTCTTAAAACCGCTCCACTACTGGCATTCTTTACTAATGCTCTATATTGACGAAGCCAACTCGAGTTTAATTCTTTTTTTATTGGAATGAATTCTGACCTTCTTTTTACAATTTCTTCCTCACTTAAGTTTACTGATAAAATATATTGATCAACATCAATATGAATTTCATCACCATCTTTTAGTAATCCAATCACACCACCTTCAGCAGCTTCTGGACTTACATGACCAATACTAGCTCCTCTAGTTGCACCACTAAACCTACCATCGGTAATTAATGCGACTTTATCTCCTAATCCCATACCCATAATTAAGGAAGTTGGTGCTAGCATTTCTTGCATGCCTGGGCCTCCTTTAGGTCCTTCATATCGAATTACAACAACGTTACCTGCTTTTACTTTACCTCCTAAAATCCCTTCAATTGCTTCGGCTTGTCCATCGAAACAGATAGCAATCCCTGTTAAAACTCTATCTCCTGTAATTCCTGCGGTCTTAATTACAGCCCCTTCTTCTGCCAAGTTTCCATACAAGATAGCAAGACCTCCTACCTTAGAATATGGATTATCAATGGTGTGTATAATATTAGTATCTTTTATATAAGCATCTTTTATTTTTTCTAATACTGTTTCTCCAGTGATAGTGAGATTATCTTTTAATATGTCATCTCCTCTTTTAGTCATTTCCTTCATTACGGCATTTACACCACCAGCCGTATTGATATCTTCCATATGCACCGTTGATAAACTTGGTGATATTTTAGCAATGTGAGATACATTTTTAGAAATGTGATTTATATCTTCTAGATTAAAATTAACATGTGCTTCTCTTGCGATAGCCAACATATGTAAGACAGTGTTTGAACTGCCTCCCATAGCCATATCTACAGCAAATGCATTTCTTACAGCATTTTCATTAAGTATATTTTTAAGCTTGAATTTTTCTGTTAGCTCATTGCTCTTTGCTATTTCACAAATTCTTCTTGCTGCATTTCTATAAAGTTCTTCTCTTTCTTTGGTTAATGCTAAAATAGTTCCGTTTCCTGGAAGAGCTATTCCCATTGCTTCCATAAGCGTATTCATTGAGTTTGCTGTAAACATTCCAGAACAACTACCTCCACTAGGACATGCATTGCACTCTATGTCATTTAACTCTTCATCAGTTATTTGACCAGCTTCGTATTTGCCAACAGACTCAAATGCGGTAGCAAGGTCAATAGGAACACCATCTTTAGTATACCCTTTTTTCATAGGCCCACCACTCACAAATATGGTTGGAACATTTACTCTTAAAGCTCCCATAATCATACCTGGGACAATTTTATCACAGTTGGGAATAGCAATCATAGCATCTAACTTATGAGCATTCATGACTGTTTCAATAGAGTTCGCAATAATTTCTCTAGATGGTAGTGAAAATAACATCCCATCATGACCCATTGCGATACCATCATCAACACCAATTGTATTGAATTCAAAAGGAACACAACCATTGGCTTTAATCTCTTCTTTTATTACTCTTGACACTCGGTCTAAAAAGAAGTGCCCAGGAATAATCTCAATATAAGAGTTAGCAACCCCTATAAATGGTTTATTAAAATCTTCGTCTACCAAACCTGTTGCTCTGAATAATGACCTATGTGGCATTCTTTGATGTCCCTTTTTTACTTCATCACTTCTCATAATGTTATTTGTTTTACTATTTATATTTGGGATTTCAGCCTACTGAGTGTTTCTGGTGAAATGTTCAAGTAAGCTGCAAGGTTCGCATTGGATAACCTCTGAACGAGTTCAGGATTCTTTTTGAGTAAGCTTAGATAACGTTCAGTCGCATTTTGTGTCAAAAGGCTACTAAGTTTGGAGTTTATGACTGTTAATCCATATTCAAGAATATAGATGTATATATCGTTCCATGCAGGTATTGTCTGTCTCAAATGGATGAAATCGTTGTGAGTAATAGCTAAAATTTCCGAATCTTCTACTGCCTGTATATATTCAGATGATGACTCCCGTGAGATAAAACTGACAATTGATGTTAAGAAGGTGTTTTCAAAAGCCATGAATCTGGTCAATATATTACCTTCCTCATTGATATAATACAACCGTAGACAGCCTTTTTTAATAAAAAATAATTGATTGGCTACAGCATTTTGTTCCAATAGAGTTGAGTTTTTTTTGATACTCATTGGTTTGAAACAGGATAGTATGTTACTGATTTGTATCTCGTTGAGTTTAATTTTCGTTTGGATTAATTCTGTAAACATTGTCTTCTAGTTGAATTATTAACAGCATAGTTACAGCAAATTATCCTGAAAAATATTGACCTATGTCAAAATCAAATGAAATGATTTTTTATTAGTTTGATTGGAAAAGTAAAATGGACAAATAGAATAAATTAATTTCTGTTTTAGTTTTTAAATTATGTCATAGTTATGATCGTAAACGTACCTAATGATACACAACATTATAGGATTAAATCATGTAAGCCAACGGCGCAGTTTGATTTAATCCGCCGTTGAACTATGCGGTGTCGGTTTTGCGCTTATAATGCTATGGGGATTGAATCCGTTTTATTTTATCCCAAGTTAGGAATTTTTACTTAGTGCGAGGCCTGTTTTCTTTTTCCGATCGGATTTTTGGCAGGCAGTATTGAAGATATCATATTGTCGTGGGTTCAGATGGTCCAGATTCATGGTTTTCTTTTCTTTTGGGGCATAATTCTCCCTGTCGGTGCCAATAGTTGTTTCCGGCCGTTTTATAGAATGCGTATGTAATTTATCCATTTCCATTGGATTCACGGATTTCACCAAGGCCCTGCCCTGATCGAAAGTATTATCCTTAGGTTTTTCATGATGCCCTCCTTGCATTTGGGGCATATTATTGGTTTTTTGGACCATTGTGGGTAGGAAAATGATATGGTCTCCAGAGGGTTTTGTTCCAATAACCGGTCCTTTATAATAGTCAACAGGGCCTTGCTCCTAGAAGCGCATATTCCAAAATGCCTTATCCGTACAAATCCCTTAGGCAATATGTGCTGTACGAACCTGCGGATGAACTCCTGGGCCCCAAGGTGCATTTGAGAGCTTTGGTGGGTTCTATAGTTTTTATAGTCAAAGTAGACTTTGTTATCTTCGATGGCCTTGATCCTATGGTTGCTAATGGCCACCTTATGGGAATATCTCCCCAGATATTCGATGACACTTGCAGCACCGGCAAAAGGCCTCTTGGCATAGACCACCCATGGTTTTTTGAATAGGGCGTCCACAAGACCCTGTAGGTCTGCATGCTCGATTTCCCCTTTCTTTTTGAATTGTTTCAACTGCTTGAGGAACACGCCCCGGAATACCTGGCCCATTGCTTTTACCGG
>NZ_CAXBGB010000127.1:0-5429 GCF_963975125.1 uncultured Winogradskyella sp.
GAGGCTCCTACTCCGGGCAGCACAATTTTGGCTACACCTGCTATATGCCGGAAAAAATTACCATAGAAAACCTTCATATAGATGACACCAATCATCCGGAAGACTACGAAGGGCCAGCCATTTTTAAAGACTTTAATGAAGAAATGACGGATGATACTTATCAGGAGAAATTTCCATATATCAGAACCGATGAAATAATCCTTAAGAATGTAACTACCGCAAGTGGCAAGGACTTATTAATTAGCAGAAATCCGTTTATGTTTCAAGATGTGAAAGTGCATACTGATTAAGGTGCTCAGTATTTGAGTCTTTTATTCCTTGGCGGGAGAAAAGAATCACAGTTATACCCTAATTATGAAAAAACTAAAAAAAATAGAGAACTTTTTTGTTGTAGGGGATGATTCTTTTCAAGAGTCCGATCTATCAATTGGTCAAGAAATCATATTTCCAAATAGGTCGAAGAAGCAAAAAATCTGTTTTCGAATGAATAAGAAGCCAATATATATTGACTTAATACACTATGATAAAAGTGAAATAAAACAATTTAAACTAATTGAAAGCACACTTCTTGATGAAAAGGAATTAAAAACATTTTGTTATGAATTCTCTTTACAAATAACTCAACACCCATTATCCAAAACCACCCTTATCGCAAAAATCCCTAATATATCTGATTCATTCGGTATTTCTAGCTATGGTGCGATAAAAAGAACAAATCAGAACTACTATCTCATAATTTTTGCAAAGAAAGGAAGTAGGGATTTTGAGGAAAATATAATTTATATACATGGCATTTGGGAAATTACCACCCCCCCCTGCTCGTATAGGTTTTTAACGCTTACTTACAATTTACAAAGAACAGAATACAGCAAATAAATGTGAAAAATGTTAGGTTATAAATATATGAGTTAAACAAATCTATTGGCCTGTAAGTAAGTTGTAAGTCAAAATTTACAATACATTGACGTAAATAAAGGCTTGAGGTGAAAATATAGTTACAATACAAAATGAACTTAAAGGAACGATTAAAATATTGTAATCAGTGTAAGAATAAAGCCTTGGACTATGACAAAAACATCATTTGTGATTTAACCTCGGCTCCACCAGTTTTTGAAAAGGAGTGTAAATATTTTGTCCATGAGGATGTTCCAGAAGCTAAATCCGATAAAAAATCTAAACATGGTTTTTTTGGAACGTGGAAAAGTGCTCTTTTGCTTACGGTTTTAGCTGGATATAATATAATTCGAGGAATTGCTAATGAGAATTATATTAATGTTATACTCGGAATGGTCCTTTTTGTTGGTTGGATGTTTTTTGCACTTGGAAAAAAAAATAATTGATTGGAATTACTAATTATGAAAAAACTATATACAACTTATCCTTTACCTCCGCTAGCGCGAGCATCTTACCTGGCAACGAATATCCTAATGGTTTATTTATATGAACCAAGCGGATTTACCAAGGAGATTAAATATTTAAGAGACAGAGGTATAACAACTGTTAAATTTAAAGATGGCAAAATATTGAATCTTGATGAGGTAGATTTAAGTAAAATGGATTGGAGCACAAAACGGAAGTACTAAATATGAAAATTGAAAACAAAATATATAGAAACTTTAAATCCATAAAATCATTTATACAAAATGATGTTCAAAATGGTAAAAATAATTATGAGGCCTATATCTATTTTTATTTAAAGGACAACAAGGTATTTCGTTCACTTAAAAGTAAAAAAGAATTGAATGAAAACGAGTTTCCACTTATAAAGAATAAAATAATAAGAAATGGAATTGAAAATAGGTTGAAAAATGATAATAGTCCAATATCAGTTGGCGAATATAAAATTTCAGAAAGCAACCAAATTGAAATGGAATGGAATTTTTTTTATGACGGAGAATCGGAAATTTTATTTAAAGGCCAAATATTATTGAGTGGTAATGCAATTAAGGGAACATTGTACAAAAACGGAGAGATAAGTGTACCGTGCAAGGTATATTATAATATAGATAAACCCCTTCCTAACCCATTGATTCCAGAGGATGACGAAGAAATAGTGTAGTTGAATGAATAAAAAAAAGGCAAACAAATCCTTATTCCCAAAATATTGGGCAGGTCGTGTTCCTATTTATCTGGTCATGGGTCTTATACCCTTGTTAGCTGGTATTATGAACATAAGCCTTTACTTCAGTACAAATGAAAGTTATTATAAAGGATATGAATATGATTTAAAAACAATAAAAATTGAATCGAACATTTCCAGCCCCCAATTTGAGCTAGAAATCAAGACCAATGATAAAACATTAAATGATAGACTCGATTACGATGCATGGCTAAATTTTTTGGATAATTATGGCGCTCCGGGAATCAGAAAAAGAGTGTTAAACACAGAAAATTTAAAGCAAGCCTTGGTAAGGATAAAAAATGAATCCCCTGAATTGCAATTCTACTATAATGACGGTGAAAAAAAGATAACCGGTTTAAAGATTAATGGGCATACAATAATATTTCATTATAACCATTTGTTGCTTGGATTGTTGTTCAACGCAATCGGAGTATTTCTGATAGGCGGATCGCTATATATTATAATAAAAGACCCCTTTTCAAAATATAAAACATAACTACCAAAAATATAATAGCTAGCGCAAGCATAGGGAGAAGAAAAAGTAAATATAAGTTATGGTCAAAGTCATGAAAATATATCTCAATAACTAAAAGAATAACTTTTGCATAATGGATAAATTAAAAAAGTTATATGAAAAATATCTTAGTGAATTACTGACTGAATCAAAGGAAAAGTTAGAAAGTTTACCTGAATGGAAATTGGACCTATACTCATCAAGTTTAAGCTCAAAAAGTAAAACTGAAAAAATAAATCACATTCAAGAAAAATTTCTATTAAATGATATAATCTATTCCACCCTAATTAATGACTTGAATCAATTTAAAAAACCAAACTTTAAGCCTGCAAACCTAGAAATTCTATCGATTGACGATAGGTTTCTTGAAGCTAATGGATATTTAAACGAGAAAAAAGAGAAAATTTATTCTTTTATCTCAGAAGTTCAAAAATTGATTCAAGAATAAATACATTTAAACACAACTAAAATATCTATTTTTTTACTTTTAATATTTTTATCAGGAGAAAAAGCCACCTACGCCAAAACCTCGCAAGTGCGAGTGTCACGCCTGTCAGCGGAAGGCAGGCTGGTGCCGTTCTGAGCAAGTCGGGTATGAGTAACAGAAATAAGAGGAATAATAAACAATGAGCAGAAAATAAATAATACTTAAGAAAACACAGTTTACAAAAAAGTGAAAACTTTAAACTACATAGTATCATTTGGTTTCATGATAGGCGTTACTCTCGGCATACTTTTCCTTCTTGTGCCAGAATTTTATTGTAAAGCTCAAAAACAAGATGTGTTTATTCCATTAAAGCCATTACAAGAGTTCAGTATTACCTATTTACCAAATGGCAATTCGTTTGACAAACGATATCTAAAATTGTTAGTTAGGTTCGATAGTACAACAACATATAAAAAGACTTTTTATATACCTGATCAAGAACATGAAAAAATAGAAATATTTCTGTACCAATTGGGTATTTTAAAAGAAGACAACATAAGAAAAATAATACCGTTATCTTTTGGTAATGACCAACTTGAAAAGTATAGTACGGTAGAGTTTACCTATTAAAATAAAAGTATTGAGAAAATTAAAATCAACGACCATTTTTTAAAGGGCAAAAAAATATCATTAGTAGAAAGGGCTTTATATTTTTTACTAACCTTAGTTTTCAGTGTCATTGGTTTATTAGGCATATGGCTTGTTGTTGATTCGGCAAAACTTCATATAGAACATTATCAAAAAACTGGTGATACACTAGAGATCACCGATTCAATAGCTGCAAAAATTGAAGGGTTTAAATACGTTTTCAGAGGTTTTAAATCTGAAAATAAAGAATCTGAAATATTAAAAAAATAGATTATATCCACAACAATCCCGTGGAACAAGGATTTGTTACGGACCCAGTGGATTGAAAATACAGTAGTGCAAAGAACTATGAAAATGATGAAATAATTTTAAAATAGATAATGCAGGAATGCATTTAGGTATGATGAAAATATGAGGAAAAGGATAAAAGTTCAGATGCATGGTACGGGCACGAGCGTGACGCCCGCGCCAGCAGGGAGGGAGATTTTCAAATTGGTTGATGAGTCTAGAAGTGAAATGTGGAAAATTAATGAAAAGTTCATAAGAAACCAATGTGAGGTATCAAAGACCTTTTATTTCTCGCATGACCCCAATAATATAAATATTATTATAGCAGGTTCATATTACGATATGGAAATTGAATTTATAAGAAATTTTGTAAAAGAAAAGTATGGCAAATCAGCAAAATTTGTCCGGTACGATCAATATTGGAAATTAGAATGGTAAAAAAATTAAAAGATAACATAGGCTACATAACCTACATCCGAGGTGAAATGAAAAAAAGTTTTCCTGATTGGCATGAGATGGATGCTGTATACGAAAATCAACCCAATAATAATTTCCAGATTTCTTTTGTAAAAGATTTAAATAAAATTCACTTTACGAAAGATAGAGGTTTATTGGAGTTGAGTCTCTATTACGACAACAATCAAATACAGCTGGGCTATTTAATATATAATTCAATATTAAAAAGTATTCCTGAACAAGATTCTAAATGGAAATTAACCTTGTGTACTGAGCTAATTGACTATTATATGACATTTATCAAAAAATATTTTATCCGAAATTAGAAAATATCAAATTAGCAGAATTTGTGACCCCATGGTACGGGCACGAGCGTGTCGCTCGCGCCAGCGGTGGAAGTATTTAGCGATGGAACAGAAGTGCTAATCGCAAGCTACAATAAAGTACTAAAAAGATTTGTTAAGAAATGATAAATATACGATCAGGGACATTTGCCTTTTATAATGATAATTATTATGAATTAGTTGATGGAGACAAAGAAGATTGTCTACTAATTCATAGAGGCTGTACTAATTCCCAACTTCAACGCCTTGGTTTTACAGAATATAGTGATCAAGTTTATCTATTAGCAATCAAGCGAAAGGATATTAATTCTGCATTTCAAGTACGTACTTATTGTGTATACAAAGATTTCAAGTATCAAATAACAGATAATTTAAAGGACGAAAAGTTTCGAATATGGCCGTTGGCAGAAGCTCAAAATCATTTACAGGATTTTCAGCGACATGGATTTGATCCTGTTTATGAAATTGCTGAGACTGACATCACTTCAATTTGGGAAGAACGAGAGCCTTTGTTGGACTTTCCATTTAAGGTAGAAAAGATAATATATTTGAAGGGTTGACCCCCCTCCTAGCGCGGTGGAATTAAAATTCATTGAAGAAAATGACGTAAAATAGGACTATGATTACATA
>NZ_CAXBGB010000128.1:0-5112 GCF_963975125.1 uncultured Winogradskyella sp.
CTTGGGAAGAAGTTCCTCAGTATTTTGTAACCTCATCATCAAAAAGTATCGGTAAAGATGATGTTTTAGAATTTATTGGTAGTACTAATGAAGAGATAGAACAGCTAAGAGCGAAAAAAACAAATTAACCCTTCACATCTAAAGCATCTCGCAAAGCATTACCAACCAACATAAAAGCCATTACCAATAACATAATAGAAAGTCCTGGTATTAAAGCTAAATACGGCTTACCTAAAATAATATAATTGTAGTGATCTTTTATCATCGCTCCCCAACTTGCCATCGGTGGTTGTGCTCCAATACCTAAAAAGCTTAATCCGCTTTCTATTAAAATAGCTGCTGCAAAGTTAGCCGCAGAAATGACTATTAACGGGCCAAATATGTTGGGTAATATATGTTTTGTAATAATCCTATAATCGTTATAACCTAAAGCTCTTGCCGCTGTAACATATTGCATTTCTTTAGCACTAATAATCTGTCCACGGACAACTCTTGCTACTTCTACCCACATGGTTAAGCCAACTGCAATAAAAACTTGCCAAAACCCTTTTCCTAAAGCTAAAGTAATCGCAATAACTAGTAAAAGTGTTGGAATAGACCATGTAATATTAATAATCCACATTATAAATGCATCAACTTTTCCACCATAATAACCTGCTAAACTTCCCATTAACAATCCAACAATTAAGGAAATAAAAACAGCTACAAAACCTATAAAAAACGAAATACGAGAACCTATTAAAATACGACTCAAATAGTCTCTTCCGTACTTATCTGTCCCAAAGAAAAAGCTTCTGTTATCTAGATAATTTTTATAATTTGAATTTGGAAATTGACTTAATTCGATTTGTTTCTCTAGGCCTTGTAACCCGTCAGAGGCATATTCAACATAAGTTAAAACACCACCTTTTACTTCGAAAGATTGAATAGGAATTTCAGTATTAGTATTATTTTTCCCGAAGAATAGTTTTAAAAAAAAGTTTTGTTCAGTTTTAATTCCTGAAGGAATAGTTAGCATTTGCACTTCAAAACCAGGTGATTTAGAATGAATAGACAAATGCATTTGATTTGCATTTTTTGATGAGTCAGGTGCAAATAAATATGCGAACACTGATATTAAGCCAATGCATCCAATAATCCCTAAACTAAAAACGCCCCAAAAGTTCTTTTTAAACTTTTGAAGCGCTAAACTTGTAAGTGAATTACTTTGGTTTCCCATATAGAATTTTAATTCTTCACGTTTGCTACTTTATTTTTTATAGCATAAGTCATCTTTAAATCGTTTAGAACATTAAGTGCTTCTTCGATATAAACATCTTTTGCCAAACTTTGATGCCAACGTTTGCGCTTTTCTTTTAAGATTGAATCTTTTTCCATTAAACTCAATTCATAAGGTAATGAACTAAATGTTAGGTCTGTTTTATATTCAGATAGCTTTTCGAAACGTTTTGCCTCTTCTCCATTAAGCTCCATTTCTTTTTTGTAGTCATTATAGTTTAATGAATATATTTCACGATCTCTAATTTTCTTAATCCATTTGGCATTAGCATCTATTAACTTTAATTGTTCATTTGCAGCCATACGTTCTTTGCTCTTACTAATTGTTGTATCGTAATCGAAATAATTTCCCCAAAGATCATAATCTACGGCATCTATTTTATCCCATGGTAATGGATTGTCCTGATCCTTTTCACCAATATTTATATAACTGTAACGGTCTGGTACCACAACATCACTCTTTACACCTTCTAGTTGTGTAGAACCACCATTGATTCTGTAGAATTTTTGTGTAGTGAATTTTAGAGCTCCCATATCACCATTAGAGTTATTTCTCACCATTCGATTTAAATCAAGTACATTTTGTACTGTACCTTTTCCGTAAGTCTGTTTGCTTCCAATAACTATCGCACGTTTATAATCTTGCATTGCTGCAGCTAGAATCTCTGATGCAGAAGCCGATAATTCATTTACCATAATTACTAATGGACCATCCCAGACAATGGCTTTATCTTTATCTTTAAGCACTTCTTTAGGCTCGCCTGTTGTTTTTACTTGTACCACAGGCCCATCTTCAATAAATAAACCAGCAATATCCACAACTGTTTGTAGGGATCCACCTCCATTATTTCTTAAATCTAATACTAGGCCTTGAATCCCTTCTTCTTTAAGTCTAATGATTTCTTGCTTTATATCTGAAGCTGCATTTCGCTTGTTATAATCTTCAAAATTAATATAAAACTTGGGTAGGTTAATAACCCCAAACTTTTTATCATCTTTAATAACAGTAGAAGATTTTGCATAGGTTTCTTCAAGCTCTACGATATCACGTGTTATTTCGATATCTTGAACCGTTCCATCAACTTTTTTTAGCGTTAAGGTTACTATAGTACCTTTGGGTCCTTTTATAAATTTAATGGCATCATCTAAACGCATACCAACAATGTTCACAGGCTTTTCTTCATCTTCTTGTTTTACTTTAAGAATCTGGTCTCCTACTTCGAGCTCGTTTTGTCTCCAAGCTGGCCCACCACTAATGATTTCATTAACCATAATGACATCCATTTTCTTTTGTAATCTTGCTCCAATACCTTCAAAATTCCCTGACATTGCAACATCAAATCTATCCTTATCTTCTGGAGCGAAGTAAAAAGTATGAGGATCAAATTCTTCTACTATCGCATTAATATAAACGGCAAACCAATCTTTACGTTGCCTATCTTCAATAAAATCATAAAGCTCATCTAGGGAACGCTTCGTTGCTGCCCTTGATTCTTTTTCAACTTCTTTTAAAGATTTATTATCAGTACTCTTAGTCTTATCTTTTTCGGCTGAAAACACACTTTCAGGAAGGTTGTTTGCTTCTAAATCCGTATCGCGTTGCACCAAGGCATCATCATAATTAGCAATTGTAGAAAACTTAAGTTGTTGTCTCCAACGCTCTTTCATTTCTCGCTTAGTTTTTACATAGGTTAACTTTTTATACTCTGAAGAATACGTTTCAGACTTCGAAAAATCAAAAGGCTTTTCTAAAATGTCTGTATACAATTTCTTTGACTCTTCTATTCGCGTTAAAAGACGTTGGTGTGAAATATTAAAAAATGATACGTCATAAGCTTTTATCTGATCATCTAATTGATCTTTATAAACTTCAAATTCTTCGATATCTGAAGCATAAAAATAGCGCTTAAATGGATCTAACTGATTCAAATAATCCTCAAAAACGTTAGCTGAAAAATCGTCATTTAATTCTTGTGGTTCAAAATGACCTTGATCTAAGACATACGTAATCAATTGTATTAGCAGTTTATCTTTATCTGGGTCGTCAAATGTTTTACTAGTAAAACTACATGAGGCAAATGCTATTAACAATGCAAGCAGTAAGAACTTATAATTCCCTTTCATTTTTTCCTTTTTTATTGTTTAATATAGTAAAATAGAATTCGCCATTATTAAATTGAAAATCTGAATATGGCTTGTTTCATATTCTGTATATTTAATTCTTATTAAGTAGGTATTCAAATTTTCACTAAAATAGAAGAAAAAACCGTGCCATAAAAAATCAGAGCTACTAATTTTTTGTTAAAGGTGATAATACCTGCAAATCGTAAGCTTTTTAGTACTTTTACAACACCTAAACGATTTATATTAAATGTCTATACGTCCCTTAATTTTAGTTACCAATGATGATGGAATTACAGCACCAGGTATAAGAACCTTAATTTCAGTGATGAACACCATAGGAGATGTTGTTGTGGTTGCACCAGATAGTCCGCAAAGTGCGATGGGGCATGCCATAACAATTAACTCTACATTGCATTTAGAAAAAGTCATTATAGACGGAAATCAACCTGAATATAGTTGTTCTGGCACTCCTGCTGATTGTGTAAAATTAGCGGTAAATGAAATTTTAGATCGACGACCAGATATTTGTGTATCAGGAATTAATCATGGTTCAAATTCATCTATAAACGTAATTTATTCTGGTACTATGAGTGCTGCTCTTGAGGCTGGTATAGAAGGAATTCCTGCGATAGGGTTTTCACTTTTAGACTACAACTGGAATGCTAATTTTGAACATTGTAAATCATTTATAGAAACTATTACTAGGCAAGTTTTAGAGCATGGATTACCTGACGGAGTGGTTTTGAATGTTAATTTACCAAATCTTAAAAAAAAGGACGTAAAGGGTATAAAAGTTTGCAGACAAGCACGTGCAAACTGGAAAGAGGAATTTGACAAACGCACCAACCCAATGGGACGTGATTATTATTGGCTAACTGGTAAATTTGTAAACATGGATAATGGTGAAGATACTGATGAGTGGGCTTTAGAACATGGATACGTTTCTGTTGTGCCAGTGCAATTTGATTTAACGGCACATCATGCTATACAGAATTTAAATACCTGGAAATTTAAATAGATATTGAAATATCCCGATAGCTATCGGGACAGCATAATGAATATGAAGAAAGAAATTTTAATTGGCTTTATAGTAGGTGTTATTGCGACAGCATTTGGTTTGATTTTAGCTCTTCAAATATTTGGAAAATCTAATGATTGGGGAATTGTAATAAGACAAGCCATTTCTGAAAATTTTTTAACTAAGCTTATGAGTATTGGCGCACTACTTAATCTAGGTGTATTTTTTCTTTTTCTAAAAAAGAATCAAGATCATAGAGCTAAGGGAGTATTAATTGCTACTGTACTTGTATTAATTTCAACTATGATAATTAAATTCTTGAATTAATGAAACATCATTTACTAAAGTTTAATTACGAAAAATCAAAAGCTCTAGATGTTCTATGTGACCACTTAAAAGCAATAAAATAAACACATGAAATATTACATCATTGTAGGTGAGGCCTCCGGAGATTTACATGGTTCTAACTTAATGAAAGCCTTATTAAGAAAAGACGATAAGGCAGATATTAGATTTTGGGGAGGAGACTTAATGCTATCTGTTGGTGGTGAATTAGTGATGCATTATAAAGAGCGACAATTTATGGGTTTTGCTGAAGTTATTTTAAACCTCAGAAAAATTTTAGGATTAATAAAATTCTGTAAAAAAGATATTGAAAGTTTTCTGCCCGATGTAATTGTTTTTATTGATAA
>NZ_CAXBGB010000129.1:0-5071 GCF_963975125.1 uncultured Winogradskyella sp.
ATCTCTTGAGCAATTGCTAGAAATCAGTGAAGCCGCAAACCAACAAATTGCGACACTAGCAAGACTGGCAGAGAAAAAAGCCCGTTTACGATAAAAACACCGCTAAACACCCATAAAAATGGCTACATCAAGTAGCCATTTTTGTTTGTAGGTAATAACCGTGGATGGTTATGTTTTGGTACCAACGTCCAAATAATAGGCAAAAAATTGTTGGCTAAAATGTTGACGAAGGACCAAAAGCCAACTGTTTTTTGTTCTTACTTAACAGATTGTTAGGCGAATTAACTGCCACCGTACTTCTTGTTTGCTTTAAATGCTTCAACTTCTAAAGGAGCATTGGAATATCCATATTTTGCCAAATCAGATAAATGCTGAAAAATAATTTTGTCCAAGCTTGACCTTTCGATTTGTAATACGTGAACAAGTTCGTGTGCTAATTTGGGGGTATCAAGTTCATATCCCTTTCTAACGTATATTGAGTAGCCAAAAACTTGGGCATTATTAATAATATTTTCGCCGATAAAACCTAACGACAACCCCATTTTCTTTAAACCTTCATTTTCATAAGGGTACGGGACTCTATCAACGTAAACGATTTTGACTTTTTCAGGAAATTTAATCCCGACTTCACTAGCTAAATTAAGTCCTTTTTTATCTAAAGGTATACCTATCTTTATTCCCTTTTTATCTACTTCATGCGCCCACTCGATATATTGTGGCAACAATTGCTCAAAAGCTCCTACAGCCTCGTTATTTGCATTAGCTTGCCAAGATATCAGGCTTGCTAAAGTTAAACCCATTATTATTTTCATAGTATCCTTTATTAAATGTCAGGCATTCGCCTAACGTTTTAGTATTTATGCGTTGCGTTGTTTGCGACGCATAAATCGCTTGTTGGGCTTGGCCGATGCCGAGTCCAGATTAATGGGGACGCTTTATGCTAAAGGAACTTACTTTTTTTGATGCGAGCGCTGGGCAGCAAAGCAATGTTGAATTGATTATGAGGCTTGATTTGTATGTGTTCAATTGCAATTCCCTTGTCATTATGGTGTTCCATCACATCTTTTTTAAGTCTAGCTGATTCAATGAAGTTAATATACTCGATTGAGTCGTCATTTTGCTCCGCGCAGCGGCCTAGTTCAACGCCCTAATAACAGGTAAAAAATTGTTTGCTAAAATGTTGAGGAACGAAAACAGCAAACTGTTTTTTGTCCTAGTTTATTAGCTTGTTATATGCCGATTAACACTAAAAGTAAGACTCTATTAAAGGTTTACCAAAGAACACTGCCATAGTTAAACCTGTTACTGAAAGCATCATACTGAAGAAAAGTACAAGCGCAGATCCTCTTAGTATCATATTGAATTTCCACCACCCAATGTTATCTATATCAATCTTTTTGACTTCCTTTATATAAGTTTGAAACATAAGGAAACCAGCAAAGAAAATTAGAAAACCTAAAATGGTAAATTTGAGAATAATATCCATATTAGTGACACTATTTCCTTAGGCATATAACGCCACGTTAAGCGGCAAAAAATTGTTGGCTAAAATTGTGAACGGAGTGAAACATCCAACTGTTTTTGTCCTGCGTTAACGACTTGTTATCCATCTTTTTCAAAGTCAGCGATTAGACCATTTAATATAAGCCTTTCGTCAGGTTCAATTGGTGCTGTTAAGTCATTTACGAGAGCAACAACTAAGTAGAACTCGGTTTCATTACGAATAGCCTTACGCTCAATAATTTTCCTGTATTTCTTCCAATACCTTAACCGTAACGATGAAAGGGTTATCAAGTTATTTTTTGCCAATTCAACGTCAATCAAGGAAACCTGGGATGGTTCGAAATCTAATGAATCTTCAATGGTATCGTTGATAGCTTGTTTTAGACCTTGTAAGGCCTGTGACTTTCCATATTGTTCAACAATTTTAACTAGAACATTAGAGGGATGAATTTTATCATCGCGATCTCTACCTTCCACATTGGTTACATAGAATTCAAGAAAGGCTGATAACTCTTCAAATTCTTTTTCTCTAGCTTCAGACATTCGACGTGCCACGAACTCTCCTTGACGCATAACGCCGTTTTAAGCGGCAAATTGCTGTTGGCTAAAATAAGTGAGGCACGAACAAAAAGCCTACTGTAATTTGTCCGACTTGAAAACCCTTGTTAGTGTGAACTTGGCTCAAAACCGTAGCGCCATTCATTTAACCTACCATCTGAAGATTCAATTTTATAGATATCCATGATTTCTTCCATGTAAGATAAACCACGATCCATTTCTTCCGAGTCCATATTACCTAGTTGCTTAGCTGCAACTTCCAAGGTTAACCAAAACTCTTTTTCGGTCAAATTATCAGATGAAGATTCTATGAGCTTAAGTAATACAGAGTTTATTGTTTTCTCGGCTGCGACTCTGCTTAGTTCATCAGGTGCTCCAGGATAAAACAGATCTAAGTCTTCAATGAATTTTTTCTGGGATTGAAGTTCTCGAAGAGCAACTTTGACATCACTTCCATTTGATAGCATTTTAATTTCCATTTCGTTGCAGCCTTGAATTAAGCATAAGACTAACAGTATTCGCAAAAGCTTCATTTGTTCACACTAACGCCTCATTAAGAGGATATTTATAGTTGGCTAAAATGTTGAACGCAGTGAAAACAGCCAACTGTAAATTTTCCTGCTTTAATGACTTGTTATATGCTCTTTTCGATCGCTGCCAGAATTCCGTTATATATATTTAATGCCTCTCCAGTTAAATCGTTTTTTACACTGGAAAGAGTGTTAAGAATTTCCTTTGAACGAGAACCTTCAAGTATTTCTTCGTCATCAAAATATACTTTCATGTGATCATACGGATCGCCCGAACGTGACATTAATAGTGTAAATCCTGAATTTTCAGTTTCCACTATAACTATATCAGGGCCAATGTCTGATGTTTCAGAATAACAGTCAACGATTCGCATAACCTTCCTTGAGCATATAACGCTTTTGTTGTGGGGCGTTGAAACGTAGCGAGGAACGAGCTAAGTGTAACCGTCCCAGCACCGTAGGTGCGAACACCAACTTTTTGTTAGGTGATTGAGCAATAGTCATGATTTTATGAGTACCTTTTGAATCGCTACTGCTTTATTAAATGCTTCACCACGTAATTTATAATTTGTACATGCATTTGCATCAATGACCTTGTACTTTATGCGAGCCCCTTTAAGATCACCATTTTTCTCTAATTGAACAGCTTTCTCGAATATTAATTTGGCTTCACTTTCTTTAAGGCAGTCATTATTAAAATCTACAAAAAATAAAAGAGTTGCTGTAGGAATAAGGCAAAGTATGGCAACCACTACATTCTTCTTAGCACTCATCTTTGATTACCTAACAGCTTATTGAACGGCTCGACCGATAAAGCCGTCCGTTTAAGTTATTGATTAATATCATCCTACGTTTTCTATGTCTTTGAAGTAAAGCAATTTAATGGCTCTTACACTCAAATAAAAAACGTAAATTGCACGTTAAAAGTGTCAACATCAAATGTAAAAAAATAAACCAAATAATATCAATATATTAGAGCAGCCCTATTTTTCTCAACATAGTCCTTTAGGCTGCAAAAAGCCACAGTGAAACGCCCATAAAAATGGCTACATCAAGTAGCCATTTTTGTTTGGTGCAGCTTTAAATTCTTGCTATGTCTTGTTCTCTGGGAGGTCCTTGATAACGACAAAGTAATAGACCAAATACCCTATCCAAGAAATAAAGAAGGACATGAGAAACCAAATAAGCTTATGCATGCCTTTTGCTTTTTTAGATGCCAAAGCGAAAACCCAAGGTAACATCCCAATAATTAAAACAATGAAAAGAATTAAAAGTTGCCAAATACTTATGCCGCCCAAAATAGACTCCTTTTTAAATTGATACTACAAAACACATAAAGCTTATTGATTAATTCATCCTACGTTTTCTATGTCTTTGAAGTAAAGCAATTTAATGACTCTTTACACTTAAATAAAAACGTAAATTGCGCGTTAAAAGTACACGAATCAAATGTAAAAAATAAACCAATAATATCAATATATTAGAGCAGCCCTATTTTCTCAACATAGTCCTTTAGACTGCAAAAAGCCACAGTGAAACGCCCATAAAAATGGCTACATCAAGTAGCCATTTTTATTTGTAGCCAATAAACGTGGGTGGAAATGTTATTAGTTATATTTCTTGTTCCAAACCAACAATAATTTTAAGATCATTGTCGTTTAAAAAGAATATAGGAGCCTCTATTGCCTCTTTAGAACTGCTCATAACCGCTAACCCTGAATATAACCCTTTCGACAATTTAAAATTTTCGCTTTCCGGCACTTCAAATGGACAAACGTAATTGAAGCCATTTTTTTCATAAAAGTTAATTTTATCATCAGAGCATAAGAGATTCACACTACTCCCAGTACCTATTAAATTCTTGAGAATATTTTTTCCTAAACCATTGTTTCGGTACTCTTCACGAACGAATATCTTATGTAAATACGTTGCACTGTGGTTAGGGTGAACGAACAATAATGCAAAACCATATAATGTTTCACCTTCATGTTGAATTGCAACTTTAAGGTGGCCTTCTTTATAGCATTCATTCAAAACATCAGAAATATATTTGATTGCTTTCTTATGCATACCTTCATTAAAATCTAATAAAAAAGATACCATAAACGTAGAAAACATTATGTCACTAAGCATTCCTTCTGCTTCTATTTTAAATATTTCATCTAAGAAAAAATCTGGTTTAATATCCATAACTAAAACCCCATTTAAAGTGGAATGCTTGTAAAATATAAAGCATATTAGCGTTAATACCGATAAACATACTAAGACATTCATCACAATCAAATGTCTATATATCTGTATTTTTTAATATTTTTAGTAAGTTATCGCTTTACAGAGTCAAATGCCGAATGCACTATTTTGACTAGTAATTTTTGCTGCTCAAAAGATATGAAAATAGAATCATCGTAATCCCAACATATGCAGCTGTCCTTGGTAAAAACATTTACCGCTAACTCTTGGGGTAAGCCGTCGGCCCTTTT
>NZ_CAXBGB010000130.1:0-4943 GCF_963975125.1 uncultured Winogradskyella sp.
TTCTCCGCTCGCGTGGTGGCACAGATGGTGGCGTTGGTGTAAAAATGCGCGCCATCAGGGCCTTATTTAATAAAGCCATAGCGCGTGGTGTCATCAAGGAAAGCCTATATCCATTTAAAACCTATAAAATATCCAGGCTAAGAGGCAAAGGGTTTAAACGTGCTTTGGATTTTGAAGAGATTCTGCGTATCATCAATTTAGATTTGTCGGACCACCCACATTTAATCAACACCAGAAATTACTTTGTTTTTAGCTTCTATACCAGGGGAATGAATTTTGCCGATATGATGTGCTTGGAATGGAAAGATGTTGAAGCTAATGTCATCTATTACACCAGAGCGAAGACCAAAGGAAACTTCTCTATAGCCATTATGCCTCCTGTTCAGAAAATATTGGACTATTATCGAGAACATGGTTATGGCAACAAATATGTATTTCCATTGTTGTTTCGCGAAGACTATACCCCTACCCAACTTGCTGATCGCAAACATAAAATGTTAGGAATTTATAATATAGAACTCAAGGAAGTAGCTAAACTTTGCAATATCACAAAAAATGTCAGCAGTTATGTGGCCCGACATAGTTTTGCCAATTGCCTCAAACAAAAAGGTGTGGCCACCGATGTTATTAGCGAATCCCTTGGACATCAAAATTTAGCTGTTACACAAGCCTACCTTAAAGAGCTGGACACTGAGATTGTAGATAAGGCGCTTGAGGTTTTATTATAGCTTAAATATAAAATGGTTTAGTAATTCATTTAAATTTATCCTAAATACAAATTTGTACATTATTTAAATAAGTTTAAATAGCTATCAAAAGTAAAAAGCTTATCCCTCTTACCTCCAGTAATTTCCTTCAAGATTCCTAATTCCTCTAAATCATTAATTAAATGATAGGCCGTTCTTTTAGAAACCTCAGTAATCTCAACAATTTTGTCTACATCGAGCATAGGATGTTTAAACAAATACTGAATTATTTTTTGTGCATTGTTAGCTCTTATTCCTAGAGTCTGTATGTTCAACTCGGAATTTTGCTTTAGTTTTAAAATAGCATCAAAAGTTTCTACCCCTTTTTTAGCGGTTTCAATAACACCAACCAAAAAGAATTTTAACCATTGTACAATATCATCATGAGTTCTAGCTTTCATTAAGTTATCATAGTATAGCGTTTTATTGCGTTCAAAAAAATCAGATAGATATAAAATGGGCTTTTTAAGAATGTCCTTATCTACCAAGTATAAGGTAATTAATAAACGGCCTACACGACCGTTACCATCTAAAAAAGGGTGTATGGTTTCAAACTGGTAATGAATTATAGCTATTTTCAGTAAATCTGGAAAATAAACTTCTGTGTTGTGGGCGAAATTCTCCAAATCACCCATTAATTCATTAATGCTTGTATGCACTGGTGGTATAAATACTGCATCGTCTATAGATGCACCCCCTATCCAGTTTTGACTTGTACGAAAAACACCAGGTAGCTTATGTTCTCCTCTAACACCTTGTAATAAGGTTTTGTGGGTTTCTCTTATTAAACGTGACGAAAAAGGCAATTTACCAAGCATTTCTATAGCATTGTGCATAGCAGAAATGTAATTTTGAACCTCTTCCCAATCATCCCGATTTTCATGACTTACGTCTTTCTTATCTAGTAATGCCTCTTCCATATTAGTTTGAGTTCCTTCAATCTTACTACTCTGAGTAGCCTCTTTAAGAACGTGCATACTAATAAAAAGGTCTATATCCGGAATGTGTTCACTATACATATCCAAACGGCCCAACTGCCTATCCGCTTTAGAAAGAAGATGGATTAGCTCCATATCGTCTAAAACCCACTTTTTATTAATATTTGTTGGCTGAAAGCTTTTATAATATCCTTGATTAATATAAGTGCCCGATTTAAAGTTTTGCATATATGTAGTTATTTTTACATTAACCTTCTTACTAATGCAAAATAACGCTAAAATTTGCAATAAGAATATTTCTAATGCAAAATATTGTACATTTTTTACAATAAGAAGCTCGCTAATGCAAATACCCACTAACTTTTTAAAACGAACAATTCATAATTGTTTCGTTAGACTCCAAAGGTAAAATGTTTATATCAGTCCATTTGTATACGAACAGTTAATAGAGAAAAAGACAAAATAAGCTTTGAGATAGCTTCATAAATCAAGTCCTTTTTGCGATATTCCATCATAACCGTTCATTTTTTCATTATGTTCATGGACAATGAACAGTAAGATATAATGAACACTGTGAGTTATTGAAAATACTATTCAAATTATTTTATAGTTCATATCTATATAACCTAAAAATGTAAGCAATTCTGTTGCCCGGCATAGTTTTGCCAATTATCTCAAAAAAAAGGTGTTGCTTCAGATGTAATTAGCAAATCACTAATTGCAAACCAATTTGTATGATTTGTCATTCATTAAGATTCAATTTTATACTTAACGCATTATTTATCATTCAAAATAAACCCTGTGGCTAGCTAATTTCGGAAACAGATAAAGGCGTTCATTAACAATGAACAGTCTACTATACTGAACATGTACCGTTCTCCAATATACTCTTCAAGTTGTTCTCTACATTTAAGTTAATCAAATTTGTCATTTAGTGGATTCAACCTAATTATGACTTTTTTTGCCCAGGCCAGGTAATTCTCAGTATTTGGATTCATTTGATTTTTTAGAATAGCCTGTTTTTCCATTTCATTAATATAATGCTCCGCTACTACTGCCCTGTTCCAATTTTCTGCATCTGTAAACAATTGAGCCACTTTGGCTTCTTCCAATTCTTTTTCCTTTTTAATTGCTTCAAGCTTCTGTTCCTGCAACAATCTTTTATTTTCTTCAATAGCCTGTTGGGCCCTAAGATCGTGCCAATATTTACAATCTTTTTCAATCCAAGCTATTATTTCGGACAGGTATTCTTCAAGTTTTCGTTTATCCTTGTCAATCCAATTTTTTCTTCGGAAAGAGGGACCGGCCTGAAACTCAAGTTTGTCCGATTTCTTCCAAGATTCACGGCCCCACTCACTTTCATCTTTATCTCGGATTCTATATATCTTTTGTCTTAGGTTAATTTCAGTCATCTGCCCAAACATTTCCACATGACAGCGACTATATTCAAATGTTATATTATGCCCCATTGCTTCCACAATTTGTATCAGTGTATTCATAAATCTAAGAGCCCTTGTTCTTAATGTTTTATCAGTATGAATCGGCAATATGTCCTTCTCCTGGGACACATGCCAGAATTTAAATTTCTCCTTACTATCATCGATATTTTCCAAGATTTTCTTTGAACTCCTGACCATTGGATGGTAGATAGAGATGCTTCCAGGAACTATAAACTTTAATTCCTTTCGTTGTTCCAGTTCATAGGCTCGTTGATGATAATCCGTTCTAAATTTCCGGGTCTTTGAACCTGAATTTAGGTTTATGTGAGCGAGACTATTCTCCATTTTGGGCAATGAGGTTTTAACTACTTTTTTCTTGAACCTAACCTTAGACCAATAGCCCCGATTAGGTAACGGAATTTTGTTTTCCACACAAATATCCTTTAAGCTTTGTGGTTCTATATTAAACATTTTCGCAAGTTTGCTTATGGGTTGTTCCCAGACTAGATTGTACAATTCCCTTCTTGAAAAGTTATTTTCTTTCATTTTTAAATATATCTTAGTAAAAATTCGAGTTTATGCCCAAAATTTGGTAATTTACTCGAAAAAATACTAAAGTTGGATTTATCCGAATACATAAAAGTGTGCCAATCAAAAGAAGTATACTCCTTTACATGGGATGAACTTCTTGGTTCTATTGATAAACCTGCGTCAGCATTAAAAAAAGAACTAACCTATCTCACCGCTAAAAAGGAGATAATTGCCTTAAGACAGAATTTTTATTTAATTATCCCCCCAAGATATGCAACCCAGGGCAAACTCCCAATACAACTTTATGTACACAAACTGTTTGTGTATTTAAATAGGAGATATTATTTGGGAGGCTACTCCGCAGCAAAATTTCATGGTGCAGCACATCAACAAATTCAAAAAGAATATGTTATTACCGAAAAACCGGCTCTTTTGCCTATATCAAAAGAAGGAACAATTATTAAGTTTATTTCCCTTTCCAATTGGCCTAAATCCAATATCTTAAAGAAAAAATCAGACGCAGGGTATTTTAATGTGTCCGACCCAATATTAACAATTACTGACCTAATTTATCATCAAACAAAATTTGGGGGTTTAAATCGAATTCTGGCCAATATTGAAGAACTCCTGGAAGAGGTAAATCAAGCTGATTTGGAGTCCTTATTAAAATGGTATCCACATACGAGCGTTCTACAAAGACTGGGGTATCTTATAGAGTTTATAGAGCCCGAAAGCAACCTATTAAAAACTATTTATGATTTTTTAAACAATGGACGTTTTTATCCCGTGTTATTAGATATTAACGCTAAAAATAAACCAGGTTCCGTTGACAATAGATGGAAAGTAGATGTAAACATCAAACTAGAGAGCGATATATGATTCCAAGACCTTACATAGCAGCTTGGCAAGAACATGCGCCATGGAAATCATTTTCACAAGTAGAACAAGATTTGGTCATAAGCAGAACCTTGGTAGCGTTATTTTCTGATGATTTTCTACGAGAGAATCTAGCTTTTAGAGGTGGAACGGCATTACACAAACTATACCTCCACCCCGCACCTAGGTATTCTGAAGATATTGATTTGGTCCAAATTAAGGAAGGTCCCATCAAACCTATTATGGAGCGCATCGGCGAGGTAATTACATTTTTTGAGGAACCTCGTAGTACTAAAATCAGCGGTCACGGAGCAAAAGCGTTTTATAGATTTACTTCAGAATATGAAGACATACGCCTACTGGATACTTCGGACCAAATTGCGCCAGGCTTTTCGGTTTCATTGCGCCAGTGA
>NZ_CAXBGB010000131.1:0-4788 GCF_963975125.1 uncultured Winogradskyella sp.
TTTTTAGAAATATTAAAACCTCAGCACACAAATCTCTGAGGTTTTTATACTTTTTCTACATCAAAGGGTCTTCCTAAGTAAACCAATTTATAACCCTCGCCTATTTCATCAAATTCTGTATTATATGACGATATAATGTGAAGCTCTGCTTTATCATCCTTTAAAAATAATGGAATCATGTCTTTGTCCTTATTGGTAAAATCTATAAGGCTTGTGTAATGTGCTTTGTCTTCAATATCTATTTCTTGAATCGAGGGGAAATTTCTTGTCACTTCAGATAGTGATATATAGTCATCTGTATGGGAAAACAAACCTTCTTTGGGATTATTCTCTGGATTATTCATTTCATCAGTTGTTACTAATCTAAATGATCCGTTCTCACCAAACTGGTTGCGAAATTTATTAATTGCATATTTGTTTATATCAGAACTCCCTGTCATTGCCATCAAATAACCAACATCATTTAATTCAATATTATCGGTTAAGGCATCAGAATAAATATTGGTGTTTAAGGCCTCTAGCCCTAATTCTTTAGCTTTAGCAATATTATTTTGGTTACTGTCAATAAGCACTACGTGTCTTCCGTGTGTTTCTAAATAGTGTCCCAATAACCTAGATACTTTAGAGGCACCAACAATTAAAATTCCGTTAGATTTTTTTAAAAATACGCCTACAATCTTGGCAAATAATCGAGCGGTTGTTGCGTTTAACAACACGGTTCCTAACACAATGACAAACACCAGTGGTGTAATATATTCTGCTCCCACAACCCCTTTACTTGCTAATTTCAATCCAAAAAGAGATGCAATACCGGCTGCAACAATACCACGAGGACCAACCCAACTTATAAAAAGTTTTTCGTTGAGTTTTAATGTAGAACCATACGTACTTAGAAAAACACCTATGGGTCTTATTAAAAATACAATAATGAAGAAAAGAACAGCTGTTTTCCAATTGTAAATTAAAAGTAGTTCATCAAAATTAATGTTAGCTGCTAATAGTATAAAAAGTATTGAAATAAGCAGAATGCTCAGCGATTCCTTAAAATATAAAATATCTTTTAAGTGAGGTGAATTAGAGTTCCCCATAACCATTCCCATAACAACTACTGCTAATAAGCCAGATTCGTGAGCAAAGCTGTCTGATAAAACAAAAACACCTAAAACAGCAGCTAATGAAAACACATTCATTAAATAATGAGGTACCCATTTTTTATTCAGTATTAGGTTAAGCGCATGTGCAAAAGTGAATCCAAACGTAGATCCAAAAAGCACAATTTTCCCAAATTCAATAAGCGCAGTTTTGGTAAATTCTCCACCAGCATCAACACTAATAAATTCATAAACCAATACCGCAACTAAAGCGCCAATTGGGTCTATTAGAATACCTTCCCATTTCAGTACGGCAGAAACATCTTTTTTTAAAGGTATATTTCGTAAGATTGGGGTAATTACTGTTGGGCCAGTAACAATAATTAATCCAGAAAACAAAAATGAAATCTCCCAACTTAAGCCAAAAATAAAATGAGCCGCAACCGCTGCTATAAAAAATGTAACCATGGAACCAATAGTTATCAGTTTAGTAATTACTGGTCCAACATTTTTTATTTCACTTAATTTTAGCGTAAGTCCTCCTTCAAAAAGAATAATACTAATAGCTAGGGAAACAAAATAAAACAGACTCTCATCAGGAAATAAACCTTCTTTGCCATTCCAGATAGGTTCTATCCATTTAGTACCATCTTCAGAAAGAAATTCTGCAGCAATTGGCCCAACCAAAAGACCAATTAAAATTAATGGTAAAATTGAGGGTATTTTAAGTTTCCAAGCAACCCATTGTGCTAATATGCCTAAAATAATAATACCTGCTAACTCTAACATGAATAGTTTTTTTGTGAAAATACTAAATAATACAATTAAAAATAAGGCTAATGGACATTATGAGTTAAGAGTTTTTAAAAAAATGTTATCTTTCAAAACTGACTAATAAATCAATTTATCTAAGTTGTCTTTTCTACCTTTTAATACAATCGGAATTGGTGTTACCTTTTCCCCT
The DNA here is from genome assembly GCF_963975125.1 of uncultured Winogradskyella sp. Classification (GTDB taxonomy): domain Bacteria; phylum Bacteroidota; class Bacteroidia; order Flavobacteriales; family Flavobacteriaceae; genus Winogradskyella. The sequence goes on from NZ_CAXBGB010000131.1 coordinate 2,056, forward strand.
AACCTTAAAGCTAACCTATATGAAGCCGCTAGGTTATCTCTAATGTTTAAGAGTAAATTGGTTTTGATTCATGTTGGTGAAAAATCTGCTGATAAACAAACTCAATTCCTTTCGATATTAGAACCATTTATAAAAGATAATTTAGAAGTTGATATCGTTTTTAAGACGGGTGATCCTGTAGATGTTATCTTATCAACTTCTAAAGAAAAGCAGATAGATTTATTGATTTTAGGAGCATTGCAACGCGAAAATTTCTTGAAATATTATGTAGGTTCTATTGCTCGAAAGATTACTCGTCAAGCAAAATGCTCTATTTTATTGCTTATAAAACCTTCGATCAAAAGAGTCCCTTGCGAACATATTGTGGTTAACGGTTTAAAAGACCCTAAAACACTGCAAACATTAGCTTCTGCATTTTATGTTGCCAATGCTTTAAATTCAGATAAAGTCACTATTGTTGAAGAAATAACCCAAGATGAATTAGCTATTAAGGTTGAAGATGATAAATCCTTAAGAATGGCTACTATTATTAAGGAACGGATAAAACTCCGAGAGAACTCTAGAGTAAAAGCCATTATTGAAGGTATTCCAGAAGTTTACACAAAAAATGTAGTTATAAAGTCACAACCTATTTTTGGTAAAAAAGGATATTCTATTGGTCATTATGCACAAATAGCACGAGCAGATTTACTGGTTATGAATTCACCAAGTAAAATGAGCTTTTGGGATCGACTTTTCCCTCATGATATAGAACATATACTAACCGAATTACCAACCGATGTTTTAATCATTCAATGAGCCCAAAAAAGAACAATATAAAGACATTTTTTAAGGCGTTACCTAAGAATATTTTTTCTGGCTTCGTGGTAAGTCTTATTGCATTACCATTAGGGTTGGGATTAGCAATGGCAAGTGAAGCTCCACCAATCGCTGGTGTTATAGCAGCTGTAGTTGGTGGTGTCGTGGTTTCCATTTTTGGTGGTAGTCATGTTACAATTGCTGGTCCAGGAAACGGGTTAGTTGGAGTACTTTTGGTTGCTATTACTACATTGGGCATAGAAAGTGCTTATGCGGCTATAATATGCTCTGGAATTTTATTAGCTATTTTAGGGTTTCTTCGTTTAGGAAAATTAGCCGATTTTTTTCCTTCTTCTGCTATACAAGGAATGTTAGCGGCTATTGGACTTATTATTCTCGGCAAGCAATTTCATATTATGCTGGCGCATAAAATTAAACGCGTAGACACTATTGATTATCTTATTGAGATACCATATACCATTAATGACGCGATTCATTATGATAACACGGGTTTAATTTACGCGGCAATTGCAGGTGTGCTAAGTTTAATTATTATGGTGTTTTACCCACGGATTAGAAATAAGTATTTACAGCTTATTCCTGCTCCTATGTGGATAGTTATCCTTTCTATTGGGTTTAGCTACTATTTTGAAATTGTTGCTCATGAGACTAATCCAATATCTCAACTTTATATGATTTCTGGTATTCCGGAATTTAAAGATATAATAGCACAATTACCTTCTGTGAATTTCGGTAAAGTAAATGAACTCACTTTCTGGTCTAGTGTTTTTGCTTTAACACTGATTGCGAGTATAGAATCGCTTCTGAGTATAAAAGCTGTTGATAAACTAGATCCAGAAAAAAGACGCTCTAATGTGAATTTAGATTTAAAAGCATTAGGATTAGCAACTATTGGTAGTGGGTTTTTAGGTGGGCTAAATGTGGTAACCGTAATTGCTAGAAGTTCTGTAAATGTCAATAACAACGCAAGTAACCGCTCTTCTAACTTTTTCCATGCTACATTTTTAGTTATTTTTATAGTGCTATTCAGCACGCAGCTCACAAGAATTCCTTTACCTGCTTTAATGGCAATATTAGTTTTTACTGGCTACAAACTAGCTTCTCCTATTACAATTAAAAAAATATTTTCGATAGGTAAGGAACAAATAGTCATTTTTTTTGTTACGCTTTTTGTTACGCTAAAAGTTGGCCTTATCACAGGTATACTTTCTGGGGTAATTATAACATTTTTAATTCATATTATAATTAATAAAAGTGCCTCGTTGTTTTTTAGGAATGTATTAAAACCAAATGTTTTAATGTTTCAAGAACAAGATAACGGAAACTACTATGTAAGTGTAAAGCATTTTTGCAGCTTTTTAAACTTTTATAGATTAAAAGAGAAGCTCGATGCTGTGCCAGAAAATAATGATATTATTATTGATTTTTCATTGTGCGAATTCGTCGATCATACAGTTATGGAAAACCTAAATAGTTATCGCGATTTATTTATAAAAAGAGATGGTCATTTTGATGTTATAGGTTTAGATTTGCTCGACTCAGAATCTGAACATCCATTTGCACTAAGACGTTTACTTCCCGTTCCAAACATTATTCAAAGCGGGCTTACAAAACGGCAAAACCATATTGAAGAACTTGCAAAAGATTATGGATTAAGTTATGAATATAAAAAAGAAAAGGAGACACACTTTTTAGATAAATTCCATTTCTTCAGAACAAAATCTATTGAACACATTTACAATAAACTATCTACTAAAAATAGTGTACTCACCATTTTTGACATCGAATTTTCAGAAGGAGAATTTATTGCAAAAGAAACCATAAGAACCACTATGCTGCATATAACTTTAGGGAGGAAGATTCCTAAATTTACCTTAGATAGAGAGGGTTTTCTTGAAAAAGTTTATGCTTTTG
>NZ_CAXBGB010000132.1:0-4626 GCF_963975125.1 uncultured Winogradskyella sp.
TTATATCATCGCATAACTCTATATTATTCGCAGAATTAATCGTGGGTTGGGCTGATGCAGAAATGGTAAATGAAATGGTATCAGAGCAAGTCTGAGTAGTATCAGCCATACGTACCCAAATAACTTGTGGGTTTGTTACATTTGTATAATTCGCTGGCAATGCACCTACATTATCAATAGCATCTTGCTCTGTGAGATGATACGTTATAACGAAATCTGCCGCATTTTGCGCTCCCAAAACGTCATCATCATTTTCACTTAAACTAAATTCGGCCACTCCATTCGCACTGCAACCAATTAAATTTTGCGCTGGATTTGCCGTTGGACTTGCTCTAAACTCTACAAAAACAGAATCTGTAGATTGGCAAACACCTGTAAAAACAATATCTACGGAGTATATCCCAGTATCACCAACCATAATAGTTGAACCTGTTTCACCAACAATCTCTACACCTTCAAAATACCAAGTATGATCAGCCGTAGGAATTCCTGTATCTAAAGTAATTTGATTACCTCCGCATTCCGCTGTACCAGCTGCAATAGTGACATCTTCACCTAAGTCACCACCTAAGTCAAAACTTCCAGCTTTAAGGAATACTCCGGAATCATAATTGGCATCTCCATCATCGGCGATAACCAGTTTAATTGTATAATTTTCACCAGGTGTAACCGTAGACAGTGCAGTAAAAACTATGGTTCTTCCATCAAAAGATATAGGTGGGCCATTATTTGGAGTATATTCTCCAAAATATTGTTCATTGGCTGCTCCACAAGCAGCACCATTATCTGGATGAATATTTGTTACCAAAATAGGAGTATTCGTTCCAGGTAAAACTGCTAAATTAGTCGTATTACCCATTGAATCTGTTAATAAAAAGGCGAATGCATCTGAAAAAGTACATTCAAAACCACCCATATCATACTCTTCTGATGCCATAATAAAATCGAAACTTATGGTATCTGCCAAAGGGGTAAAATCAAATTGAATGAACGTTGCATTATTCGAATCTATTCCTGTGGCCGCATCCAACTCAGTATCACCTGGCCAACCAGCAATTGTACCATCGCCTAAAAATACATTTGGACCACCTGCTCTACTTGCATCACCACTCGTTAACAATATTCCGTCTTCAAAAGGAAAATCCACTCCATTACTAACAAAATAACCTATGCCATTAGGCTCCGTAGCGCTATAATTTAAGCCAGTTGATGCTATAATATTAGATACTGAAGCACAAGGGCTATTTACCAATACATCTTCTATAAGTTGCTCTGGTGTAAATGTATCTTGATCAACAACTAAATTTGGGCCAAGTACAAAAACAGTTATTATAGTTGAGCCTTCACAACCTTGAGGATTATCGTCAGTTACAGTGAATGTAACAGTGTATGTTCCTGAGTTAGCAAATGTATTACTTACGTCAGTCCCACTTGCTGTATTTGTATCTCCAAAATCCCAATTATAATTAGCATTTGTTCCATCAACTGAGAAAGTTGCACTCCCAGAAAAATCCACCGACTCTCCCGGTAAGATGCTTATCACACCTGTTCCATTTGCAACAGGTGTAGTACTGTCAATCGATGCTATAATATCTTGACATGGTGTTGCACATAGAATTTCTGCCTCCCAGCCATTAAGATTACCTCCATCGCTAGAAATAAATTCTATAGTTAAACAACCTGAAGTATTCGAAGTAGATGCAGATACTGTGCCTGGGCTGCCGGTTCCTGCATAACTCCCTATTAACGTTGCCGATGTATCATCACCATCGTAGATGTTCATAGTATCTGGTGTAATACCAAGTTGTGTCGAGAAAAAAGTGAAATTTAGAATAATGAACTCATCAGAATTTTGCGGACAAATAGTAGTTACCAAATTTTCATTATCACCATAATTTCCAAACTCACCACCTGAGTCAAAAAATATATCAGGAGCACAACGGTTAAAAGTACCGTCTTGCATAGAAAGGTCTTGTGAGAACGCGATAGAAGTCACCATTAAGAGTATAAAACAGAGAGTCTTTTTCATATTTAGTTTTTAGCAAACTAACTCTAATAAATGCTAGCAATTACACATTTATAAATAGAGGTTATTTTTATGAGGACGAAATTTAAACAAATTATATGACTTGACTTAAGAATTAAGTTACAAAACTTAATATAACAGATGAACGTTTAAGCATCATATTTCATATTTTTGTAAAAAAAAGATGTCGCAGACAAAAATTTCCATAATACCTACATCTAATGAGGCTATATTAAAATTTGAAGCCGATCGGTTTTTAACTAACCATAATAGCTTTGAATTTAACAATATAGAAGAAGCAAAGCATTCACCATTGGCTCAACAACTTTTCTATCTGCCATTTGTAAAAAAGGTATATATAGCCTCTAACTTTATAGCAATAGAGCGTTATAACATTGTTGAGTGGACGGATGTACAGGATGAAGTAGCCACGCAAATTGAGGATTACTTATCTAAAAACGAAATTGTAATTACTAAAGATGCTATTAAACCGAAAACGTCGGTAACGGTATATGCTGAAAGCACACCAAACCCAAGTGTTTTAAAGTTTGTTTGTAACAAGGTATTGGTTCCAAATCTCTGTGAATTTACTTCAATTGAAGAAGCTAAACTATCACCATTAGCCACGGCATTATTTCAATTTCCTTTTGTGAAAAACATATTTATGGATAAGAATTTTATTTCCATTACAAAGTTTGATATTATTGAATGGGAAGAAATTACGCTTCAGCTAAGAGAATTTTTAAAATCTTATATTGAAGAAGGTCAAACTATATTAAATGATGATGCACCAAAACAGCTCAATAAAACTGAGGAAGCTATTGAGCAAAAATTTAAAATCTTAGATGATACATCTAAAAATATAATAAATATTCTGGAAGAACACATTAAACCAGCTGTTGAAAGCGATGGTGGCAATATAGAATTTAAGTCTTATGATGTTAATTCCAAGAAAGTTGAAGTTTTATTACAAGGAGCATGTAGTGGCTGCCCTTCATCTACTTTTACGTTAAAAAATGGTATAGAAAATTTGCTCAAAGAAATGCTTAATGACAGTGCCATTACTGTTAATGCTATTAACAATTAATTATTGCCTTTTTTTTGATTAACTTTAATCTTAAATTTTTTAACATAAATTAAAATTTATACTTAGGCATGGTTTTAGCTGATAGTATTTATAAATAAAACAATTATGAAAACACAAGTAAAACAAGTTGCTTTAGGCCTATGGTTTTTTAGTCTCTTTTCAACATCTTTAGCACAAAATGTTACTATTGATATTGCAACAGAAAGAGGATTAATGTCTAGAAATATAAGCTCTAAAATTGTTGCTATTGGATCACCTTATATTGATAAAAATTTTCAACCCGTTCTTATCACTCAACATAAAGACAAAGTATACAGTGCTAGATACAATGCATACAATGGTGAAATGGAAGTTAAAATTAATGATAAAAAAATCATTGCTTTAGATAACATCGCTGATTTAGAAGTGCTTTTTACTTTTAGCAACAAAAAATATAGAACAATTAGCTATATAACTAAGAATGAAAATTCTAAAAGAGGATTCCTTGTTGTTATAAGTGAAAACAACAATTACACTCTTTTAAAAGAGGAGAATGTACAATTTTATGAAAAGGTTAAAGCAGCATCTTCATATCACAAAGATAAACCTGCAAATTTCAAACGTGGAAATGACAACTACTACTTAAAATTAAGTGATAAAACTATTTTTATCCCTCTAAAAAAGAAGGACTTGTTAAAAGTTTTCCCTGATAAAGCAAATGAACTAAAGTCTTTCATTAAAAAAAACAAGCTCAACCCTAAGAATGAAGAAGAACTAATAAAGATTATTAAATACATATATACTTTAAAAACCAAAAAACCTATGGACTAAAGTCAACTATTTGTGTTGTTCTATTACAAAAAATCTTTATCTTCTAGGCAACTAAAAGTTGAAGTAATACTTCAAGATGTTTGTAGTAGATGTCTTTCTTCAACATTTACTCTGAAAATAGCATTAAAACATCCTTAGTGGCATACCATAAATGTTAACGCTATTAATGGTTAATAATATTAAATTTAGTGTGACTAATTAGAATTTTTCGTTTCTAAAATATAAACCTTTAAAATAATAAATTATGGCAGTATTAAAAGTTATTGAAGTATTATCTAATTCAGATAAAAGTTGGGAAGACGCAACTAAAAAAGCTGTAAAAGAAGCGTCTAAAACTATAAAGAATATCCGTTCTGTATATGTGCAAGATCAAAGCGCAATTGTTAACGGTGATGATGTTACAGAATTTAGAGTTGCTTTAAAATTAACTTTCGAAGTTAAATAATTACACTTTAATGTAATCTACTAGACATGCAACTCGGCCTAAAAAAGTCGAGTTTTTTATTAAATTTAAATTAATTATACCAACATGGACACGCAACAATGGATTGACTCAGGTTATAAACTAATCATAGAGTTTAGCCCAAAATTGATTACAGCAATTTTTATATGGATTATCGGTAGCTGGATTATTAAAATAATGCTTAAAGGCGTTAAAAAAGCAATGAATAAAGCCAATTATGATGAAAGTTTAAAAAAGTTT
>NZ_CAXBGB010000133.1:0-4579 GCF_963975125.1 uncultured Winogradskyella sp.
AATGGAGAACAAATGTTCTAATGGATTGGGCAGAACGATGGAATTGGTTAAGGTAAAGGAAAACCAGGGCATTAAAAACCAAAAATGCCTATATACTTCCCACAAATGGACAGACTGATAAGGAAGCATACTAAAAGTATATTTAAAAATTAAGATAAACCATAGTTTCTCACTATTTTGGTAACTTTAATTTATTCGAACATAAACCGAATAAAAAAAGTACTTGAAGCCTAAGGAATTAAACAAACTTGGTAGGCCGAGAAGCTTGGAAAAAGTTATAGTGATAGTGAATGCTTACATTTAAAACAGACAACAACCTTGACTAGCAGTACTAATCAAAATAGCACATATTTTGGATATAGGTATTAAAGAAGTATTATTATCGAATACGCCTCAAAACCATGAAAAAATGCATTTCATAGATCTATTTGCAGGCGCAGGAGGACTTTCAGCAGGATTTATCTCAACTGGTTTTAAACCTATGGCTTACCTTGAAATCAAATAATCTGCTTGTACTAGAAGAACATCTGATTAAAGATTATTAAATGGAATATAGAATCACATATATTGACACTTTACTTTCCAGTAACTTCCCGAAGGATTTTATTCCAAAACAGAAAAAAGAAATTAAAAGCAAATTTAAATTCTTTTTTAGGTTACTTAATGGTGACAGAAACATTTATTTTGAAGGTTTAGCAAACAGAAATGATTCATTTGACCCATTAGATTTTTTAGGGAGCGAACATGGAGGTACAGACTTGCAATATCTTGAAAATAGAAAATACTTACGATTATGAAAAATGCAATAAAAGTGGCTTGTGCTATAATTGCTATCGATCATAAATTTTTGGTTGTTCAAAGAAGTGAAAGTATGAATCTACCGCTAAAATGGGAATTCCCTGGAGGAAAAATAGAACTGAATGAAACAGAAGAAGAATGCGTCTTAAGAGAAATAGAGGAAGAATTAAACATTGAGGTCACCTTGGTTAAAAGGCTTACATCATCTTTTTTCGAATATCCAAATATTGCTATCGAATTAATTCCTTTTTTAGCCAATTACGAAAAAGGAGAGATAAAACTGAAGGAACATAAACAGTATATACTTTTGAATAAAAAAGAACTGATCCGTTTGGATTGGGCTGATGCTGACTTACCGATTGTAAAAGAACTACAAGAATTATGACTCAAGGAATTTATGAAGAACTGGTAACAAAATTAGTTGCTCAAAAAATCAATGAGCTTGATAAAAGCGCTTACCTAATTAACAAGACCAAGATTGATAAAGAAGAGGCCTCCACAATATTAGCAAAGCACTTATCACAAACTATAAAGCATGCATTAGAGTATGTAAAAGGAGACAAGCAGATTGAGTTACAAATTGAAATAGCTAATAAAATCATCAGAATTTTAAAGGAAGTACTTCAAAAAGAAGAATTTAACAATGACCTGATAGACGTTGAAGGAGAGATTTTAAAAGCAGTATTTACAAAAGTTGATGCTCATTTTTCAGATTTCGACCTGCATTTAAAAGAAATAACGCCTTACACGAGACTAACCCATAGCGAACTTTTTACCGGAGGCAATGTGGGCTTATCACTTGAGAGTGAACTTAAAAAGGAAATTTTATCTGCTGATAGGATTGACTTATTGGTATCCTTTGTAAAATTCAAGGGAATAATTATTCTTGAAAGAGAATTAAGGGAGTTTACTAAACGAGGAGGTAAGCTGAGGCTAATAACCACAACCTATATGGGAGCTTCCGATTACAAAGCCATTCAGTTACTTTCAAAATTAGAGAATACAGAAGTTAAAATATCTTATAATACTGGTAATGAGAGGCTTCATGCAAAGGCTTACTTGTTTTTCAGAAACACTGGTTTTCATACAGGTTATATTGGTTCTTCAAACTTTTCCAGGTCTGCGCTAACCGATGGTTTAGAATGGAATATAAAAATTACAACAAAAGAGGTGAGCCATATTATAGATAAATTTCAGAAGACATTTGACTCTTATTGGCAAAGCGATGATTTTGAAACTTTTGATGATTCTATTCATAAAGAAAAACTCATTAGCTCTTTGAACCTGAGGAAAATATCTAAATCCTCCGAAATCATCCTTTCATTTTTTGACATCAAACCTTACCCTTTCCAGTTAGAGATTTTAGAAAAACTTGAAGTGGAAAGAATGATACATGACAGAAATAGAAATTTAGTTGTAGCAGCTACAGGAACGGGAAAAACGGTAATCTCAGCATTTGATTACAAGAACTTTAGACAAAACAACAAATCTTCCAAGCTCTTGTTCTTAGCACATCGAAAAGAAATACTTTCACAGTCTGTATCTACTTACAGAGGAATTTTAAGGGACAATAATTTTGGTGAGTTGTGGGTGAATGGACTAGAACCAATTAGCTATGAATACGTATTCGCTTCCGTTCAAACGCTAAATAATAGACTCGAAAATATAAATTTATCACCTCAATATTTTGATTACATAGTCATTGATGAGTGCCACCACCTTGCAGCGAACAGCTATCGCGCCATTATAAATTATTTCAAGCCAAAAGTACTTTTAGGTTTGACGGCCACACCTGAAAGAATGGATGGTGGTGACATTCAAGAGGACTTCCACAATAGAATTGCAGCCGAGATTAGACTGCCAGAAGCTTTAAATAGGAGGCTACTTTGTCCTTTTCAATATTTTGGCATTACTGACAGCATCGATTTATCCAATGCTACATGGGTTCGTGGCAGATATGTTGCAAGCGAGTTGACCAATTTATACACCGCCAATGACAGAAGAGTAAGAGAAATTATTGATGCTTTAGAGAAATACACAAAAGATAAAACTGATGTGAAAGCTATCGGCTTTTGCGTTTCTATGGAACATGCAAAATTCATGGCAGAAAAATTTACTTTAGCGGGATTTAAAGCGGACTATCTCACGAGTGCAAATGATCAAAATAGAGATATTGTTAGAAATCAATTGCTGAATAAAGAAATTAATTATTTATTCGTCGTAGATATTTTCAACGAGGGGGTTGACATACCGGAGATTGATACTGTAATCTTTTTAAGACCTACAGAAAGTTTAACAATTTTCTTGCAACAATTAGGAAGAGGGCTGAGATTAGCAAATGATAAAGATTGTTTAACCGTATTAGACTTTGTTGGCAATGCCAGACCAGAATACAATTTTGAAAATAAATTCAGGGCGCTTATCGGTAAAACCGCGACTAAAGTCCACAAAGAAATAGAAGACAACTTTCCACATTTGCCAATTGGCTGTTCTATCGTTTTGGAAAAGAAAGCCAAAGAAACAATTCTTGAAAACATAAAAGCTGCTACCAACCTTAATCGCAATCAAATTATTAGTAAGATTAAAAAATTTAAACAGCAAACCACTCTTCCTCTTAATCTCAAAAACTTTTTAGAATTTAATTCTATTTCAATACAAACAATTTATAAGAGAGGGAGCTGGAAACGTTTATGTCAAGAAGCTGGCGTTATCGATGATTTTCAAAAAAATAATGAAAAAGAAATTGTTTCATCCATCAATAAAAAATGGCTCTCAACAAGCTCAACAAGTTATTTTAGATTTATACTAAAACTGGCAAGGGCAAATTTCCTACTGAATTTGACGGAATTCAATCCTGAAGAACGAACCATGCTCTTAATGCTTCATTACGACATCTGGCAAAAAGCAAGCGGATTTGAATCACTTGAAGAAAGTATTCAGACCATTGGTAAGAATAAGGTTTTGGTTGAAGAAATAATTGAAGTGCTTGAAATTTTGATTGACCATATTGACTTTAAAGAAATAAACATTAATTTACCATACAATCAACCTCTAAAGGTTCATGCGCGATACACAAGGGATCAAATTTTAGCTGCTTTTGGATTAAGCACTTTCGAAAAAAAATGGCCTAGCAGAGAAGGAGTAGCAGAAAACACCGCTTTAGATACTGAATTACTTTTCATCAATCTTATCAAATCAGAAGAAAATTTCTCTCCTACAACAATGTATGACGACTATGCTATAAATGAATATTTATTTCATTGGCAGAGTCAAAATTCAGCAAGCCCAGAAACATCAAAGGGTCGATCCTACATAAAACATCTAGAAAATAACAAGAAAATTCTTTTGTTTGTAAGAGAAAAAGCTAACGACGAATATGGAAATACGATGGGATATGTGTTCGTTGGCGAAGGAACTATTAGTGATTATTATGGTGCTAAACCAATGAATATTAAGTGGGAATTGAATGAGCCAATGCCTCATTATTTATGGAATGATGCAGCAAAACTGAGAGTAGGATAATTCAATTTACATTCCTCCCTACTAGCGCTAAACTTCCTTTGTAATTAGACAGTCGTCACGCTTTTTCCAAAACTAGCATTTTTTCAAACTAAATGCTTCTTAAATTTTTAAAGAAAATTATCGAATTTAGCGATGGACTAAAAAGGGTAAGCTTACACCATGATTCAAATAATAAAAGCAACTATAAAGCATTCCGAAATAATTGCCGAAATAGGAAAACAAGCCTTTTGGGAATCCCACGGGCATAGCGCTTCAAAAG
>NZ_CAXBGB010000134.1:0-4396 GCF_963975125.1 uncultured Winogradskyella sp.
AAACCTTTAGAGATAAGCTACAACCAGGACAAGATGAAACTTGGAGCTTTAAAATAAAAGGCCCAAAAGGAGATAAAGTATCTGCTGAATTGTTAGCAAGTATGTACGATGCGTCTTTAGATGAATTCAGAGCACACAACTGGAGCTTTAATCCAATTAATCGTCCAACATACAATGGTCGTGTAAATAAAAACTTTAGACAAAGTTTTGGGAATGTCAATTTTAGACTCTTTAATAGTTTTAATATTTCAGGGAGTTATCCGCATCAAGGCTATGACCAATTAAATTGGTTTGGGTTTTATTTTGGGAATAATCGTCGTTATTTGAGAGAAGATTATAAGATGAAATCAATGGCAGCACCTGAAGCTGCAATGGTTATGGATGACTCAGTTGAAATGGAAGAAAATGTAGTTGTTGGCTATGGGACAATAGCTCTATCAAACTTTAGCGGATCTATTTCAGGGCTTGAAAATAGCGAAGCTGATGGTCTTAATATTCAAACTGGTTCTGGTGCTCCAGGAGAAAAATCTTTAGACAACATCCAAATAAGAAAAAACCTAAACGAAACCGCCTTCTTCTTTCCGCAATTACAGACTGATGCAGAAGGTAATGTAAGTTTCAACTTTAAAGCACCAGAAGCATTAACGAAATGGAAACTGCAATTGTTAGCGCATACTAAAACTTTAGAAAGTGCTGTCACGCAATTAGAAACTGTGACTCAAAAAGAGTTGATGGTGATACCAAATGCACCACGTTTTTTGAGAGAAGGTGATAAGATTAGAATCAGTACAAAAATTGCAAATCTCACTGAAAATCAATTGTCCGGAATTGCACAATTACTATTAACTGATCCTATTACAGGTAAATCTATTGATGGAGAATTGTCTAACGCCTATAACGACTTAGGTTTTAAAGTAGATGCAAAAGGAAATACGCAAGTCACTTGGAATATAGAAATCCCAGAAGGTATACAAGCTGTTCAATATAAAGTTATTGCAAAAGCTGGTGATTTTAGTGATGGTGAGCAAAATGCGCTTCCTGTGTTATCTAATAGAATGATGGTAACTGAAACCTTACCAATGTGGATACGTTCTAATCAGACGAAGACCTTCACGTTAGATAAGCTGAAAAATCAGTCTTCGACGACGCTCAAACACCATAAGTTGACTTTAGAAATGACGTCTAATCCGGCTTGGTATGCTGTGCAAGCCTTACCCTATTTAATGGAATATCCTTACGATTGTAATGAGCAAACCTTTGCACGTTACTATTCGAATGCTATAGCACAACACATCGTAAAATCGAATCCAAAGATTGAAGCGGTTTTTAACCAATGGAAATCTTCTGATGCTTTGTTGAGTAATTTAGAAAAAAATCAAGAATTGAAATCTTTATTGATTCAAGAAACACCTTGGTTACGTGATGCACAATCTGAAACTGAGCAGAAAAAACGCATTGGATTGTTATTCGATTTGAATAAGATGACGAACGAATTAAACTCAGCAAAACGAAAATTACAACAGAATCAGATGTCTTCTGGTGCTTGGGCTTGGTTTAATGGTGGACGAGATAATCGTTATATCACTCAACATATTATTGCAGGTTTTGGTCACCTAAAACACCTCAATGTCATTCTGAGCGGCAACGAAGAATCTATGGTTCAAAATGCCTTGGCCTATTTAGATACTGAATTCGTGAAAGAATATAAAGATTTAAAAAAATACAATAAGAATGTTGATTTAACCAAAGACCATTTGTCTTACACACAATTGCATTATTTATATGTGCGTAGTTTTTATCCTGAAGTAGAAGCTTCAAAAGAGGTAAAAACGATAATGGATTATTACCAAAGTCAGATTCAGAAATACTGGTTAAAGCGTTCGTTATATGCTAAAGGTTTAATGGCCTTAAGTATGCATAGAATGGATGATGCAAAAACTGCAGGGAAAATTCTGAAATCATTAAAAGAAAACAGCATCACTTCTGATGAACTTGGAATGTACTGGAAAGCCAATACGAATTCATGGAACTGGTACCAAGCACCAATTGAAACGCAAGCCTTATTGATTGAAGCGTTTTCAGAAGTTGGCAATGTCATTCAGAGCGAAGCGAAGAATCTCGAAGATATTGATAATCTTAAAATCTGGCTGTTAAAGAATAAGCAAACCAATCAATGGAAAACCACAAAAGCGACCACAGAAGCAGTTTATGCGTTGTTATTACAAGGTAGTGATTGGCTAGATGTCACAGAAATGGTAGATGTAAAAGTTGGAAGTGAAACAATCTCACTAGAAACATTAGAAGATGTGAAGCTCGAAGCTGGTACAGGTTACTACAAAACATCTTGGACAGGTTCTGAAATTAAACCAGAACAGGCAAATGTTACCATTACTAAAAAAGGAGATGGCATTGCTTGGGGAGCTTTATACTGGCAATATTTCGAAGATTTAGATAAAATTACTTCAGCAGAAACACCATTGAAGTTAAGTAAGAAACTCTTCTTAAAAACCAATACAGATAAAGGTGAAGAAATTTCTGAAATTACATCAGATACCAAATTAAAAGTTGGTAATTTAGTAAGAGTTAGAATCGAATTAAGAACAGATCGTTCTATGGAATTTGTACATCTTAAAGATATGCGTGCAGCAGGTTTTGAACCTATAAATGTTATTTCACGATACAAGTATCAAGATGGTTTAGGTTATTATGAAAGTACAAAAGATGCCGCTACCAACTTCTTTATGGATTACTTACCTAAAGGCGTTTATGTTTTTGAATACGATTTAAGGGTTAATAATGCTGGTGATATGAGTAATGGTATTAGTACGATACAAAGTATGTATGCACCAGAGTTTAGCAGCCATAGTGAAGGTGTTAGAGTTGTGGTTGATTAGTTTTCGCCATTGCGAGTCACACTTTTTTGTGTGATGTGGCAATCTCTTTATTTTTAGTTCTGCTTATGAGATTGCCACGTCCTTCGTCCTCGCAATGACGTTAATTTGTTAGTTAAAGGTTGTTATAGCGACCAAGTAGTCAAAATAAGTACGAAAATTAATTTCGTAACTTGAAAAATACTAACAAATTAAATTATAAGATTATGAATTCAAAAGTTTTTATGGTTCTAAGAATTTTACTTGGAATTTTTGTTCTTGTTTTTGGAATAAACAAATTTGCAGGATTTTTACCTCCACCAGAAGGAATGTCTGAAGCAGCAGGTGCTTATTTTGGCGCATTATCTAGCGCAAAGGTCATGGATTTTGTAGGGATTGTAGAAATAGTCGCTGGAGTCGCATTAGTTTTTAATAAGTTCGGTGCACTATTTTCTATAATACTTATGAGTGTTTCTTTAAATGCCGTTTTATTTCATGCTACATTAGACCCAGGAAATATCTATCCAGCAATTGCTTTATTAGTTTTAAATATAATTGCACTTTATAGTTATAAGGATAAATATAAAGACTTGTTAAGTTAAGGAAACTTAACAAGTAATAAAAAAAGAGGCTCTAGATTTAGAATCTCTTTTTTTATTTAATACGTTTTGTAATTAACGCCAATTGTCCCATGTGATTGGCTTGATGTTCCATAACATGAAACCAAGCCCAATGATTACTCATATTTCCATTTTTCTTTTTAAACCAAGCGTCATCTTTGGTTTTTAAGAGTTGTTTTGTCTTGGCTCTAACTTCATCAAAGATGTCCATATAATATTGAATTGGCTTATTTTTAAATTCCTTTCTTGCTGTCTCACCTAAATTTAGAGCCATTTCCCATTTTGCCTTTTCTTCATCATTAAAACCTCTACCTTCAAAAGTATAAACTTGATAATACGCTTCTGTTGCTGCTAAATGATAAATAATAGCTCCTGGACTATTAGCATTATCATCTAATAAAAAATCTGTGCCTTCCTGATCTAAATTCACAACATGACGCTCTACACGCTTCTTTAAATTATCGAGCATAGAGATCATGTTTCCTATATCATTTGTATAACCTTTTGGTGCTTTTATTTCAGTTTGAGCAAATAAGTGCGACGTTGTAAAAAAAGTAATTAATAGTAACATTTGAATACGACTTTTACTCTCAGAATTTCTGTTATTCTGAAGGTGTTCGTGAATCTTTGATTTCATTGGTTGAAGGTTTTAGTTTTCTAAATATAAATCCCTAATCATTTTCAAACATTATAATTAACAGGAGATTAACGTGCTAATTACACTGAGTATTAGCGATAAAAAAAATATTTTGTTTTGAAGGCAGCCAAGTAAAACTTGTCTAAGTGGATTTATGACTTAGATCGGTAATTAGGTTTCGACTTATTTTGTAAGCCAACTTTGATTAAAATATATTTGTATATCCGTAATTATTCATAATCCTGTAATGTTAGCAATAACAAGCCTAT
>NZ_CAXBGB010000135.1:0-4079 GCF_963975125.1 uncultured Winogradskyella sp.
ATTGGCGCAAGTATTGCAGGATTTTATAATGCTCAAATCAAAAAAGGATAATTTATTATTTACCAAAAAAAAGATCTTGTTCAATTTGTATTGAAGTAATCTTTTAGAGTAAAATACCAACGTTCAGAAAGTGATCGTGAGAATCTGTTGAAATTAGAATACAACTATATAAAATAGAATTATAAAAGTTTAAAAGGCCAATGGGAAAAATAAAAATTATATTAATTCATTTATTGCTGGGAACAGGAGTTTTTTATTTCTTGGTACATCCATTTACAATGGTATTGTATTGGTTTGAATATAGCAATACGCCTTTTTCAACGTCGCTATTTTTAGAAATTTTAAATGAACGTTTTATGGAATCCTTCAGTTTTAATATGAAGGGAATGACTATTTTATTAACACTTTTTGGAAGTGTTTTAGGTTTGGTATCTGGCTTTTTTTGGAGCCAACTGAAAAAGAAAAGTGATCTAATAAGTGTACAACAGCGCTTATTGCAGAGAGACATTGCCGAAATTATTGCAGATGGCGAAAATGAAAAAGTGGAATTTAAGTCATCTATTCGTTATGACTATTTTAGGAAAGCCACCAACCGTGATTTGGAAATAGTTATAGCCAAAACTATTGTAGGCTTTATGAATACAAAAGGAGGAAAATTGATTATAGGCGTAGATGACGAAGGAAATACTTTGGGGCTCGAAAATGATTATAAAACACTCAAACACAAAAACAAGGATGGCTACGAGCGTGCAATTTTTAGAATAATATCTACGCAGTTAGGTCACGAAGCATGTTTTAGCAATCATATTTCTTTTTATGTTATAAATGAAAAAGAAATATGTGTCGTTGACATTGAACCATCTAAAGAACCAGTGTATGTAAATGATGGAACAAACACAACCTTTTACGTGCGAACAGGTAATGCCACCTATCCATTAACAGTTAAAGAAACCGTAGATTATTTAAAAACAAAAAAAACATAACATCATGCAATACGTTTGGTTTATCTGGTCACTTATCATCCTAGCGCTTTGGGCAGTTATTTATTTGTCCCAAAAGTCTGTTAGAAAAGAAATGCTCAAAATGAGCCTAATTACGATGCCATTTGGGCTTACAGAGCCTCTGTTTGTTCCAGAATACTGGTTTCCGCCATCATTATTTAATTTGGCAGAAAACACAGGTTTTGATATAGAAAGTATTATTTTTTCGTTTGCCATTGGTGGTATAGGAACTGTATTGTACAGGCTTATTTATAAAACTAGTTTAGAAACGATTCCGCATGTTGAACGGCATCACAAACAACATAAATTTCATATTTATATATTATTTGTTCCACTAATCGTATTTTTAATATTGGCTTTTACAACCTCGCTAAATCATATTTATTGTGGCACCATAGCTATGTTTTTTGGTGGAATCGCAACACTTTATTGTCGCCCAGATCTTAAAGGGAAAATTTGGGTAGGAGGTGTATTATTCACCTTGCTTTATTTCGTATATTTTGGAAGCATTCTTCTATTTTATCCTCAATATGTTGAATTATATTGGAATCTAGACAACCTTACGCATATTCTTTTACTTGGCATTCCAATTGAAGAACTCATTTTTGCCTTCACTTTTGGGATGTATTGGTCTGGACTATACGAACATCTATATTGGCGAAAACTTATTCAATCAGAAAAAATTTAACACTTAAAAACTATTAATATGAAACAAGTACGATTAAATCAAATAAACAATGCGAACCAAATTGATGTTATAAAGAACCCAATTGGAAAAATATACCAACTTTCCTTTAGCGTATTAGTCCTCTTACTAATTTCTCTATTACTGTTATCCTGTTCCGATAAGAAAAAACAAGTTGTAGAAAGTGCATCGCAAGTCAATGTAGAGCAACAATTAAAGACCAATGATGTTATAGCTTCTGCACAAAACTATGAAATAGTTCCCAATGAAAAAGTATGTATGGTAAATGATAAGTTTATGGGTATAGATCAAATAGCTATTGATGTCAACGGAATTTTATACTACGGTTGCTGCGAAAACTGTGTTGAAAAATTGCAAAAAAATCTAGACGATGTTCGCTTCGGAAGTAATCCACTTAATACCAAAAAAGTAGATAAAGCTTTGGCTGTTATTGTTCAAGATAAAAATAGTGGAGATGTTTTTTACTTTGCTTCAAAAGAAGATGCCAACACATTCATCCAACAAAATAATCCTTAATCAAGGAACGTATTACAATAAAATATTGTCAAAAAAATGAAAAATCCTAAACCACAGTCTAATATGGATCATGCCAATTGTAAAATAATAGATACAATTTGTCTGCCAGAAACCAATCTGCCTCGTGTGGTTATCGTTGGTGGAGGATTTGCTGGTTTGGCATTGATAGAAAAATTGAAACATCAAGAAGTACAGGTCGTTATGTTCGATAAAAATAACTTTCATCAGTTTCAGCCTTTACTCTATCAAGTAGCTACTAGTGCCTTGGAACCAGACAGTATTGTGTTTCCTTTCAGGAAACAAATTAAAGGGTACAAAAATGTAATCTACCGTATGGCGGAAGTTGAAGAAATACAACCTTCCATAAATACAGTTGTAACCAACAAAGGAAGTATTCATTATGACTACCTCGTATTGGCAACCGGAACAACTACCAATTTTTTTGGGATGGATAACGTAGAAGCCAATAGCCTTGGGATGAAAGACATCCGAGATTCCTTGAACATACGCCATATGATGCTGCAAAATCTAGAACAGGCTGCCATTACCTGCGATGATGAAGAACGTGATGCCCTTACTAATTTTGTGATTGTTGGAGGTGGACCCGCTGGTGTAGAAATGGCTGGCGCATTAGCCGAATTCTGTAAATATATACTTCCAAAAGATTACCCAGAGTATCCATCATCTATAATGAAGATTTATTTAATAGAAGGCTCAGATAAATTAATAGCAGCAATGTCTGACAAAGCTTCGACACAAACTCTAAAATATTTGAAAGAGCTAAATGTAAATGTGCTATTTAAAGAGATTGTAACAGATTACGACGGAAAAGTAATTACAACCAAAAATGGCACACAAATCCATGCCAAAAATTTAATATGGACTGCTGGTGTTAAAGGGCAATTACCTAAAGGAATTGATAAACAACATCTAGTAAACGGCAACCGCTTAAAAACTAATGAAAATTTACAGGTTGAAGGATTTAATAACGTTTTTGCAATAGGAGATATTGCTGCAGTTATAAACAAAGATACACCAAAAGGGCATCCACAAGTGGCTCAGGTAGCTATTCAACAAGGTAAATGTCTTGGTAATTCACTATTAAATATAATAAAAGATAAACCTATTGTTAAACCTTTCGAATATAAGGATAAGGGATCATTAGCAACAGTAGGTAAACGTAGAGCAGTAGCAGACTTGGGCAAATTCAAGTTCGCAGGTTATTTTGCCTGGTTAATATGGTCTATCGTGCACTTGATGTCTATAAGCGGATTTAGAAATAGACTGATGGTTGGTTTTAATTGGACGGTTAGCTATTTTACTTATGAAAAGAGCAACCGCGTCATAATCAGAAATTTTAAACCAAAATCAACAGCCAATAACACGAAAAAATAATTCAAGTATGAAAAACACCACAAAAGAAAATAATAAGCTATCTTTAATAGGTTCCATATCTCTTGGTACAGGCGTAATGATTGGTGCAGGAATATTTGTACTTATGGGCCAAATAGCGGAATTAGTGGGTGATTTATTTCCAATCGCATTTTTTGCAGGTGCAATTGTAGTAGGTTTCAGTTCATATTCTTATGTGAAGTTCTCAAATGCTTTTCCATCTTCTGGAGGTGTAGTTAAATTCTTTAATAAAGCCTACGGACCAGGAACCACAACTGGTGTCTTTTCTTTATTAATGTATGTGTCAATGGTGGTTTCAGAAAGTTTAGTAGCGGGTACTTTTGGTGCTTACACGCTTCGATTGTTCCCAGAAAGTTATGCTGGTTACGCATCCATTCTTGGGATACTGCTTTTGGTAACTGCTTATATATTAAATATTTTAGGTAATAAAGTTATTGGAGCAA
>NZ_CAXBGB010000136.1:0-3958 GCF_963975125.1 uncultured Winogradskyella sp.
GAAACCCTAAAGACGTATAAACATCTATTATTAATTGATGTATTTTTTTTTGATCGTCTTCATCTTCGGTTCTTGCATAATCTTTGGTAAATGGTAATCGGTCTAATATGAAAATTTTTTTGTATGAGGTTTTTTTAATAGCGTTTAGTAATTTCTCGTCATAGTCCAGCATTAGAAATTGATAGTATGCCATTGCGTCTGGTATGGCCCTATCCAAAAAAACCAAATCTTTGGGCTGGATGGCGGCTTCTTGCTCTATTTGCATATCCAAAACACCTAACTGAAATTTTCTTTTATTGTTTCTCATATCTTCAACGGTTTGACCTCCAATGCGCATAGTGTCTATATAATGTCTTGCATGTTCAATGGTTGTTTTATAACCTCTTTTTTCCAGCATGTTTATTACTGTGGTTTTTCCGGTGCTTGGACCACCGGTTACCACATACCAGTTGGTGTTTAGTTTTTTGGTGTTCATTTTTTATAAGTTTAAAAAATTATACATTTTCGATACTATAAAGCTTCGGAATTTCTGCATCCCAACTATAGGTTTCCTTAATACCCTTTTGTAATGCTTCTGCACTTTCTTTTTCACCGTGAACAATGAAAATGCGCTCTGGCTTATTTTTAATTTTGCGCATCCAATCTATAAGTTCTTTGTGATCTGCGTGTGCCGAGAGTCCTTCAATTTCTGCAACTTCCATATGAAGTGGCACCCATTTTCCATACACTTTTAATTCTTTCTCGCCTTCCAATAATTTTCTACCGCGAGTTCCTTCGGCTTGATAACCTATAAAAAGTAGGGTGCTACTTGGGTTTTGTGCTTGTGTTTCGAGATAGTTTAGCATACGCCCTCCTGTGAGCATACCGCTTCCAGCAATAACGATTTTTGGTTTATTATCAGTTCGTAATTCCATAGTTTCTCGATAGCTGCTCACAACCGTAAAATAAGAACACATCTCGTCGCATTCATGTTTCTCTAGTTTATGCCAATCCCTTGTACTGTGGAACAGATCCAGTACATTAGCTCCCATTGGGCTATCCATGATCATCGGGACTTTCGGAATTTTATTTTCCTTTAATAGCCTCCAAAAAATGAGCATCATTAATTGAGCGCGTTCTACCGAAAAACTTGGAATAAATAGACTACCACCTCTATTTATGGTGTCATTAACCAATTTTTCGATCTGTGGAATGGCTTCCACTTCATCAGGATGAAACCTTCCACCATACGTGGATTCTATGAATAACACATCGGCTTTTTTTGGTTTTAAGGGTGGATACAACAATAAATCATTGGTTCTCCCGATATCTCCTGAAAAGACAAAGCGTTTTCCGTGTACATCTAACTCGATGAATGTAGCACCTAAAATATGACCGTTATATTGAAAACGAGCTTTGATACCATCAAAAAATGGAATCCATTGTGATTGGGGAATACTTTTAAAATGTGGAATGGTTTTTTCAACATCTTTTAAATCATAAAGTGGTTCTGCTGGACTATGTTTAGAATAGCCTTCTTTGTTAGCCCGTTCTGCTTCTTGTTCCTGAATTTTTGCACTATCGTTCAAAATGATTTTTGCGATATCCAAGGTGGGATTGGTGCCATAGATTGGTCCATTAAACCCTTGTTTTACCAATCTTGGTAGGTATCCTGTGTGGTCCATGTGACCATGCGTAAGCAGTACGATATCAATTTCTGAAACTTTTACGGGCGGATATTCCCAGTTTTTAAGACGTAGTTCTTTTAGGCCTTGAAACAATCCGCAATCTATCAGTATTTTTTTATCTCCTGTATCCACTAAATATTTTGAGCCGGTTACTGTTCCTGCTGCACCTAAAAAGTGAATGTTTATTTTATTATTTTTCATCTGTTTATTTTTATTTAGTGTCCACTGCAACAGGAAGACGTGTTCCCTTTATCTTGGCTTGATTTGTTCAATTCCGCTATTTCATTATATAAATTGCGAGAATCTTCTTTGATAAGAACCGCTAATTTCTTTATGGATTTAGGTTCAAAGTTTACCATGCCTAATAATATTTCAAAGGCTTCTTCAAGTAGTTTTGGGTCATCTTCCAAGGCTTGGTAAAATGGCTCTAAATCTATACTATTCTGGTTTTGCATTGCTTCTGTTTTCATCTGTATTGTATTTAGAATTAACGAATGTTTATTTAACTATTTTTTTTAGTACATGACAAAAATTTAGAATAAAACCATAAATTGCACATATACAGTATGTTATGACTTTTACGTTACGTAGACCTCACAGGTTTTGAAAACCTGTGCGGTCTTTGTTATCCAGATAATTGCGAGTAGTTTATTTCTCAAAATAAATTTTTGTCATATACTTAACTATTTTTTATACTAATGTGCTGTACATAATTTTTCTGAATCTTCGAGAATGTTTTTATGTCTTGGTTTTGGCACGCCTATTTGTTCCAATAAACTAGGGTTTTCGTGAAGTTCTTTACATAGCACGATGCCTTTATCCAATAACTTTGTTTTTTCGGCTTTGGTTAAGGTTGTTAAAGCCGTTAGTGGATGTAAACCAGACTTATCAATTCTATCCTTTAAACCGTTTCCTCTTGGGTAATCCCAACTTGCTAATAACAACCCAACACATTTACCATATTGTATGGCATCGGTTGTAAATCGTGTATTAGTATATACACCTCCCTTATGAAGTTTTGTCTCGTGACCTTTTTGACGCTCCCATTGTTTTTCTACATCTAAAAATCTTGAATGGATGTATAATGGAATTTTTACATTACAAAACCGTCCTTGATCGCTGTGGTATTTACATTCAATCATGTAGTGATTGTTGTCTTTTTTAGCTATCACATCTACTTCATGTTGCACACAATTGCCTTGCACTATCACTCCGACTTTTGTATCGAAACCTTCATGAGCCATAATTTTGCCAACTAATTTTTCAAAAGGGAATCCTGTAGGCCCTAATTCCATCAAGGCTTTTTTTAGTTTGTATTTTGACGCACTTACACGCGATTTGCCTTTTAGCATTTTGAATGCCATTTGGTATATTTTTTTGGTGGTAATTCCGTCATATAATTGACTTTCAACTTGCTCTACTATTTGCTGAATTAACGCTTCATTTGCTTTAGCACGACGTAATGAATTGATAAGTTTTTCAACATCAAAAGGAACACTATCTCCAGAATATTTTACTATGTTTATTGTGTTGCTCATGGTTTATATATGTATTGTCATTATAGGTAGGCTATTGGTAACACCATTAGGGAATTGACTTAAAAAACCTGTTTTGCCGTGTGTGACCATTGCAATTAAATCCACAGGTTGTTGTTCAATAAAAGTATTAATTCCTTGTTCTACTGATACCTCTTTGTAAACCGTTAAAGTGTAATTTTTAAATTTTGGGAACTTTTGCAAGAGTTGCTCAACAGGATTTAAACTAGGCGTGCTGCTTTTAAAATGAGCTTCAGGAATTATTTGCAATAAATGAATTTTTGCATTACATTTTGTTGCAAATGAAACCACTTTATCGAGCGCATCACTGACATCATTTTTAAAATTTGAAATGAACACAATATTTTTAAAAGGGAACAATATTTTGTCCTCTTTAACAATTAATACTGGTACAATGGCTTTACGAACAATAAGTTCTACATTACTTCCAGTAACAATAAAATCGTGATGAAAATTGTTGGAATGTTCCAGTATATTTTCTGGACTTTCATCAAATTCAATAAAGGTTCTGCATTTTAAGTGTTCTTTTTTTGCCAATAATTCATAATCCTTTAATTTACTATTGGCATCTACAATTTGTTTTAGGGTTTCAGGATAATTACTTTCTTTAGCTTTAGAAATTTTTAACCAATCTATTGGTGTTTTAATAAAATGAAAAAAATGTATTTCTGCATTATTGTGCTTCGCCAATTTTATTCCTAAATCCACAGCATGCGTGCAATTTTCTGAAAACGT
>NZ_CAXBGB010000137.1:0-3618 GCF_963975125.1 uncultured Winogradskyella sp.
GAACTCGAAACCAAATACCAAACCGAAAAAAAAGAACAGGAAATTACCTTATTAAAATCCCAAAAGAAATTAGCAGAACAGCAAAAAAAGAACCAACGCAATTTATTTTTAGGTGGTTTGGGGGTTACAACCATCGCAGGATTATTCTTGTTTATTTTGTACCGAAACCGTCAAAAAACAAACACTAAATTAAAAGAACTGGATAAAATAAAATCTAATTTCTTTGCCAATATTTCGCACGAATTCCGCACACCGCTAACACTGATTGCCGACCCTATTAATGAGGCTTTAGATAATGACGCCTTATCAGATAAAAAACGACAACAATTTACGGTTGCCCAACAAAATTCTGAACGCTTATTATCACTCGTCAATCAAGTATTAGACCTCTCAAAAATTGATGCAGGACAGTTAAAATTACATATTCAAAATGATAATGCCCTTAAACTTATATCTGCTTTAAGCGCGTCTTTTTCATATTCAGCAAAACAAAAAGGTATTAGCTATTTAGTAAACATAGAAGAAAAGGAAGAAAACGTTTGGTTTGATAAAGATGCCGTTGAAAAAATTACAATCAATCTATTATCAAATGCTCTAAAATACACACCAGAAAACGGATCAGTGACCTGCAATGCTTACACAGATAATAATAGATTATTTTTCGAAATAAAAAACACAGGAAAAGGTTTATCAAGTGAAGACCTAAATAATATTTTCGAACGGTTTTATCAATCAAACGAACAAAATCAAGGCACAGGAATTGGTTTAGCGCTAGTTAAAGAATTGGTAGAATTACACAAAGGCACCATTAGCGTTAACAGCGTACCAAACGCGTGGACTACATTTACAGTAACCCTTCCAGTAGATAAAAATAGTTTTAAAAATGAAGAATTTGTAGGCACCACTTCAACAGGAGCTATTAGAAAAACACCTATTCCTTCTCATTCTACAAATGAAAATGCTGAAGAATTTACAGATAGCGAGTTGCCTATTTTATTAATTGTTGAAGATAATGCCGATTTAAGAACATTATTAAAACAAACTTTTGATACAAGGTATAATGTGATGACGGCATCAAATGGGAAAATTGGAGTTGAATTAGCTTTAGAACATATTCCAGATTTGATAATTTCGGATATTATGATGTCTGAAAAAGATGGTATCACACTTACAAAAGAGCTTAAAACCGATGAACGCACTTCCCATATCCC
Organism: uncultured Winogradskyella sp.; assembly: GCF_963975125.1. Taxonomy (GTDB): domain Bacteria; phylum Bacteroidota; class Bacteroidia; order Flavobacteriales; family Flavobacteriaceae; genus Winogradskyella. Next base: position 1,212 of record NZ_CAXBGB010000137.1, read on the forward strand.
CATTATTCTACTTACGGCGAAAGCAGAAGTGGAAAGTCAGTTTGAAGGCATTAATACTGGAGCCGATGATTATATAACAAAACCTTTTGACAAGAAATTACTCAAACTAAAAGTTGAAAAGCTAATTGAATCCAGAAAAAAACTACAATTACGATACAGTCAGGAAATTGTATTAAGACCAAAAGATATTGCCATTACCAATATTGATGAAAGATTTCTAGAAAAAGTGCAAGTTGTACTCGACCAAAATTTAGTAGAATCGTCTTTTAGTATAGAAGCGTTTAGTAAAGCAGTAGGCTTAAGCAGAATGCAATTACACCGAAAAATTAAAGCCTTAACAGGTTTATCTGCATCAGAATTTATTCGTTCTCAACGTTTAAAACTGGCAGCACAATTACTTAAAAAATCTGATATTAATATTTCTCAAGTTGGATATACCGTTGGTTTTAATGACCATTCTTACTTTACAAAGTGCTTTAAAGAAGCCTATAACTGCACACCTACTGAGTATTCCAAACAACACTCTTAATTAAATTACCTCATAGAAAAAACTTCCTTTTTTTATAATGTTACATCAGTTACAGCTTTTGTTACATACGTCATAACGTTCTCACTTTCTACATTTTACTTTTACAACATCCTAATTAATAGCACATTAAAAAATCTCGTTATAACCAGCGAGTTTTAAATTAGGTATTAGTTTTTATAACTAAAATGAAACCTAAAGTCATAAAATCGACTGCTGAAATAAAAAGGTAAAATGGTTAAAAAGAAAAAAACCTTTGAAGGTGAATTAGACCACTTCCCTAAGCATAAAATTTACCTAAATGTGAACCATTTGGAGAAAGGTATATATACTTTAAAAATTATTCACAAAAATAAAATTATAAAGAAAACCAGTTTCAAAAAATGAATGATTATAAGTTCAATAAACCAAATTAATATAAATAAATAAAAATTAGAAATCATGAAAATTAACACAGTAAAAAAGACTTTAAAAGCTTACTCACTATTTTTTTTAGTAATCTTAACAACAATGTTATCCTGTTCAAAGGATGATGATTCGCCTTCGGAAACCATTGTTGAAATTTGGGTCTTGATAAGTAGTACCAGTGAAAATAACTATGATATCAACAATGATGGGACGGCAACTAATAATATTGAGCTAGAAACAAATTGTTCTAATAACACAACTTTAGAATTTAATAGCGATGGCGCTGGCACCCAAGAAATTGAAGAATTCATAAACATAGAATATAATGAAACCGCCGATACGTTCACTACTACTTGTTTAACACCAGCTAATCTTAATGTTGATGCAGTAAGCCAATTAACTTGGGTACAAAATAATAATGCAAGATCATACACTTCAAATGGTGTTACTTATGAAGGTACCGTTTCAGGTTCTCAATTAACAGTTATTATACCAAATGGGTTTTTGATTGGGGATGGAATGGGGCAAATTTATTTACAAGAAGATTTGACGCTCGTTTTTCAGCAACAATAAAAACTAAGTTACTAAGCCTTTTACCATGCTAAAGCAAAAAAGCTCTATAAGTATTGGATGTTTATGTTAAAAGGTTTAGTACTAGAAATGAATATAAATAATGCCTCTAAATGTAAACCATTTAGAGAATGGCAATTACACTTTAAAAATAGTGCACAAAAATAAAGTGATAAAAAGAACAACGTTTAAAAAATAGAATCATGAAAAAACTGATACCCATTTTAATGTTATGCGCAATTATGCTTTCCTGCAGAGAAAGCAACAAAAAAGAACAGAGTAATGAAGCGAATACAGAAGAAATTATTACCCAGACCACTAAAAAAACAACCAATAAAACTGCCGATAATGCTACCTTTTTGTGCAAAATAAATGGCGTGGATTGGGCATACACGTCAAGCGATGGCATCGTGTCGCGAAATAGCTCCACCAAAGTACGTACAGCTACCATTGGTTTTAGAAAGCAATTGGAAAAAGGCTATGAATCCATTCAGCTGGAATATGATGTCGATAAAAAGGTCTTAAATAATGTTTGGGTACAATTAAAACGCCCTGCTAAAGACGGAAAACTAATAACTGCGTTTTACACACAGTATGGTGATAAAATAGATCTTGATCCAAAAGCTCGTTTATCTGGTACTGTTTCTTTAAATGAAGATACTCGAAAAGCTTCGGGAACTGCTGAAATTATCATTTCAAATGACCATGAACAAGACCAACTCTCCAATCTGGAGGATTTACTCATCACCATTTCAGGGTTAAGTTTTTCGGAAGTATCGTATTCTGATACAGACGATTTAAAAAAATTGATGAAAAAATAACTTGACATGAAAACTATAAATCAAACCAATAGAAGACGTTTTTTAAACAAACTTATAAAAGGAGCTGCCTTCGGAACATTAG
>NZ_CAXBGB010000138.1:0-3477 GCF_963975125.1 uncultured Winogradskyella sp.
AATATAAGGGATTCCATTGATTTATCGCTGTGGAGTTTATGAACCGTAATATGGGGAACTATATACAAGTTTACACTACCTTATAGTTTCTTTTTAGATAATTTATTTCCTGCAATAATTAACCATATCACAGTACAATGAATCACAAAGTACAATATGTAATTAATCCATATATAATTTTTAAATAATACAGGAATACTAAGGGATATTGATGTGAAAATAGCTGTTAAAACTGTGAAAGCAACACCGATAGTAACAGACTCTCTTATGTTTTTAAGTCCAAAATTATTTAACCAAAATGGTGCAGAAAAAGAAAGAAAAATAATCAATACAAACAAGGCGGAACTACTTAAAATAGTTGTTATTATGGAGACTTTAGGAGAAGCATTTTTTATTTCAGTATTATTTATAGTTGGTTGTTGGGTGTTAGTGTATTCAGAAAAGGAAGACCATAAAGATGATAAATGATTGTAATAGTGCTGACTTTCAAGGGTTTCATTCTCTTTGTCTATAAGCATTTTATAGATATTTTTATCTGATTTGTATGACTCTTTTAGTGACGATATTCTTTCTAGTTTTTGAAGCTTAGAGTTTTCAAAGCTTCGATAAGTAAATTGAAAACAAAAATCAATAACGAGAGCGAAAATTACTATCATTACAAAATTTCCAAGTCTAACACCAATAGTCTTCTTTGCGTCAAAGAAAATTGAATGAAATAAGTCTAATATCTTTTCCATAAAATAAATAATTAGTATTTAATTACACTAAATAATTAGGATTAGTGTAATTAAAGTATTACATTAGCTGTATAATATTACAGTTATGATCAACCAAGATTTCAACTCGATTTTAGATTTAATAAAAGCATTTCCCGATAACCAATCTTGTATTGATCATTTAGAGCAACTAAGATGGAACGGAAACGTTGTTAGTCCTTTTGATCCTACTTCTAAAGTGTACGATTGTAAAGGAAATAAATATAAGTGTAAAAACACAGGAAAATACTTCAATGTAAAAACCAATACCATTTTTGATAATACTAAATTGGATTTACAAAAATGGTTTCTTGCTATTTGGTTGGTTACTTCCCATAAAAAAGGAATTTCATCTTTACAATTAGGACGTGATTTGGACATTACCCAAAAATCCGCTTGGTTCATGTTACAAAGAATCAGAAAATGTTTCGGCATTAATGATGATTCAGAATTAAATGGAGAAGTTGAAATCGATGAAACCTATGTAGGTGGCAGGGCTAAAAATAGACAAGCAAAAGTAAGGGCTGATAAATCAGAAGAGACTACTGAAAAATATAGGAAATCAGCCGTTTTAGGAATGGTTGAAAGAAAAGGTAATGTTAGGGCTATGATTGTAGAGAACGCAACGGAAAACGCCTTATTACCTCAAATATCTAGGCACATATCAAGTAAAGCAATAATCTATAGTGATGAATTATCCTCTTATAATAAATTAAGTAGGGTTTACGATCATCACACAGTAGTACATAGCAGAGGTGAATATGTAAGAGGTAGAGTTAATATGAACTCAATAGAAAGCTTTTGGGCTTTATTGAAAAGGGGTATTGTAGGTATATATCATTTTACTTCTAAGAAACATTTACAACTTTATGTTGATGAATTTGTATTCAGATACAATACTAGACATGGTGGAGAATCTGAAAGATTTAATTTACTTTTAACGAACATTGAAAATAGAATCACTTATAACAAATTAATTAATGGGTAATCTAGAGGAACAGCAGAATTTTTTGTTTTATACAGCCGATGATGGAACTACTAACATCCAAGTAATTGTTGATGAAGATACCGTATGGGCAACTCAACGTTCAATGAGTGAGATATTTGACGTTGAGGAAAACACTATTAACTACCATATTAGTAATGTTTATGTAGATGGTGAGTTGGCAAAAAGCGCAACTACTCGAAAAATTAGAGTAGTTCGAAAAGAAGGTAGTAGAGATGTTAATAGAGAACTGGACTTTTATAACTTAGACATGATAATATCTGTTGGCTATAGGGTAAGCTCTCCTAAAGCTACAAGATTCAGAATTTGGGCAACATCTGTTCTTAAAGAATTTTTAATAAAAGGGTTTGCTTTAGATGATGATAGGCTAAAGCAAGGAAAAACACTTTTTGATAAAGATTACTTTGATGAGTTAGTAGAACGAATCCGCGAAATACGCGCTTCAGAAAGAAGGTTTTATCAAAAAATCACCGACATATATGCGACAGCTTTAGATTACGACCCTAAAGCAAAAATTTCTCAAGATTTTTTCGCAACTGTTCAAAATAAACTAGAATACGCTATAACCCATTACACAGCCTCTGAAATTATAAAACTTAGGGCTAATGCGTCTTTGCCGAACATGGGCCTAACCAGTTGGAAAAACGAAAAGAAGGGAGGTAAAATATTAAAATCAGATGTTTCGATTGGCAAAAATTACTTCAGGCACAATGAAATTTCGGAATTAAATATTTTAGTTAACATGTTGCTAGATTATGCAGAACTGCAAGCAAAAAAAGGACATGGTATGACAATGAGCGATTGGGTTAAAAAACTTGATTCGTTTATTCAATTCAATGACTATGATATATTACAAGGAAAGGGAGCTGTAAGTGCTAAGGTCGCAAAGGCTTTCGCTGAAAAAGAGTATTCTAAATTCAGGATAGTTCAAGATATTGAGTTTAAATCAGATTTTGATAAACTTGTTGAGGAAACAAAAAAAGGTGAAATTCCAAAGCCTCCTTTGCCACCACCACCACCACCTTTGTCTGAATTTAACCAAAATCTAAAACAAGGCTTAGGATGGAATCCTAAAGAAAATAATTAATGTCTATGGAAACAACAATGATTATTAAAGGCAAAAAATTTCATGTCAAGTATGAAAGCGGAATTGTATCTGTACGATCTCCCGAAAATATTACTTGGGTTTCAGGCCAAAAAAGCCCCATTCCAGACCTTAGTAATGAGAAAATTCAGGAAATGGCAAAAGAAACAGTAATAGGGCTTGGACTTACTTAATTAAGTTAAGAAACATATAATACACCCTATTACCGTAGCATCGATTTTGACCGTTTAGTCTTAGAACAGTCCTAAGAAAACTATTCATTGACAATGCACACGCTCATTGATACGTAAGATTTAATTTGACCTTTAAGGTCGGCAGGATGCTTATGGAGTACTTACTGAATTAGCGGTTTGACTACCATAGATTGGACAACTTACATACTTCAAAAAAATGCACATATCCAGTGCGGAAATCAAACTTTTCTTTTTAGTGTAAACTTATATATAGTTCCCGTAATATGGGCGTCTATAATCATGTACAAACGACTACAAACGATAACAAACGAAATTAAGTGCTTTATAACCGAATAACATTTGCTTGGGTAGCTAAGTTTGTTCCATCAAAAATCATTAACTGTTTAACCTTTCCCGGAGTGGATTCGGGATTTAAAA
>NZ_CAXBGB010000139.1:0-3362 GCF_963975125.1 uncultured Winogradskyella sp.
TAACTGCTTATATATTAAATATTTTAGGTAATAAAGTTATTGGAGCAACTGCTACCTTTACAGCAATTATTAAGGTTGCAGGAATTGCATTGCTCGCCATTGCAGGTCTAATAATTTCTGGGATTGCAGATATTACTGGGAATTATATTCCAAATAATTCCGAAACTATGCCACAAGGACTTGCCTTTGTAGCAGCACTTGCGCTAGCGATTCTTGCCTATAAAGGATTCACAACAATCACGAATCAAGGTGGAGATATTAAAAACCCTCATAGAAACCTTGGTAGATCCATTGTGTATTCTATTCTTATCTGCACACTCATATATGTAGCATTGGCACTCTCTGTTGCAGGAGGTTTAAGCATCCCTGAAATAATTGAAGCGAAAGATTATGCCTTGGCAGCAGCAGCAAAACCTGTATTTGGAGAATGGGGTTTATGGATTACCATAGCAATAGCGATTGTTGCTACTTTTTCTGGAGTGTTAGCTAGTATGTTTTCCGCATCACGTTTATTGGGAATGTTAAGCAATATGAAACAAGTGCCATCCTTAAAAAAACTAGGAAATTTTAAAAACCCTGCACTTATATTTACAGCTTCTCTTGCTATTTTATTGACTGTTCTGTTCGATTTAACTAGGATTGCTTCCATAGGAGCTATTTTTTACCTCATTATGGACATTGCTATTCATTGGGGACTTTTCCGTCACCTAAAAAAGGACGTGAAATTTCAACCAATCATTCCGTTAATAGCTATTGTAATGGATATTGTTGTACTCGTTGCCTTTCTATATTTAAAATATCTCAACGATCCGTTGGTACTCATCGTAGCCGCAATTGGAATTATTTTAATACTTGTTGCAGAACGTTTTTTTATGAAGTCGCATACAGACGATGAAGGCAACATGCAAATGGATGTGGAGATGGAAACTATGAATAAATAAAACAAAATCAATAAAATAATAAGCATGAAAAATATAGCAGTTATAGGTTACGGAGTCATTGGGAAAAGAGTAGCCGATGCCATTAATTTACAAGATGATATGAACCTTATTGGGGTTTGCGATGTTATTAGTGATTGGCGAATTCAAAATGCCGTTAGAAAAGAGTATAATATCTATGCGGCAACTTCAGAAGCAGCTGATAAAATGAAGTCCGAAGGGATTTCTGTAAAAGGTGATATGATAGAGCTTTTGAAAAAATCAGATCTTGTTGTGGATTGTACTCCAAAAAATATTGCAGCGATAAATGTAGAAATCTATAAAAAAAAAGGTATAAAGTTCATAGTTCAGGGTGGTGAAAAACACGAAACTACAGGCCATTCTTTTAGTGCAGAAAATAATTATGCTTCAGCTATAAATCTTGATGCTACAAGAGTTGTTTCCTGTAATACCACTTCTATTTTACGAACATTGTCTGCCTTAAAAAGAGCCGATTTACTGGATTATGCCAGAGGTACATTGTTAAGACGAGCTACCGATCCGTGGGAAAGTCATTTAGGAGGTATTATGAACACCATGGTGCCTGAAAAAGACATCCCAAGCCATCAAGGGCCTGATGCTAAAAGCGTTGATCCCGATTTGGATGTTATCACTTCCGCAGTAAAAGTACCTGAAACTTTAAGCCACATGCACTATTGGAATGTAAAATTAAAAAAGCAGACCACAAAAGAAGATGTACTCAAAGCCTTTAAAACGTCTAGCCGAATTAAACTAATTCGCTACGACCAAGGTTTGGTTTCAAACAATACCATTAAAGAAATGTTTATGGATATGGGAAGACCTTGGGGCGATATGTACGAAGTAGCGCTGTGGGAAGATATGTTGAAAGTGGTAGGCGATGAATTGTTTTATGCTTATGTAGTTGATAACCAAGCTATCGTAATACCTGAAACTATTGATGCCATACGAGCACTTACTGGAATTGAAATGGATGGAACAAAGTCAATATTGAAAACAAACCAAAGCCTATCTATTGTATAAAGTGAAATACTAATGACTAGTACTGAAAAATCAATAAAACGCTACAATCGAATAGCCAAATATTTTGACTCCATGGAAAAGCCAATGGGGACAAGTGGATTTGACCAATGGCGAAAAGAACTTGTGCAACAAGCAACTGGCAAAACATTGGAGGTTGGCGTTGGTACAGGTAAGAATCTTCAGTATTACGCCAAAGACGTTGATCTAACTGCTATTGATTTCAGTAAAAACATGCTCGATAAAGCAAGAGTTAAATATAATGGTGACTTGCTAAAAACGAACTTTTTGGAAATGGATGTCCAAAATATGGATTTCGAGGACAATTCCTTTGATACAGTATTAACGAGTTGTGTGTTCTGTTCAGTTCCAGATCCAGTGAAAGGCTTACAAGAAATTAAAAGGGTTATGAAAACGGATGGTCAGCTCATTATGTTGGAACACGTAAGAAGTGGCAACAGAGTTTTAGGTATTTTTATGGATATATTCAATTTCATGCCATTAAACATAGTAGGTAATAATATCAATCGTAGAACAGCTGAAAACCTAAAAAAAGCAGGATTTACCAATACAAAAGAAACGAAGCTTTGGATGGATATCGTAAAATTCTTCCATGTGAAAAATTGATTTTCGTGAAACTATAAAACTAATAAACTATGAACACATCTGATAATATAATAGAACACCTAGGAGAAAAAGCAGCCTTCTATTTGGATCACGTTTGTGAAAAAATAACAAAGGATGAATTACAAACACCAAGCATAAATAGTCTTGACAAAGTATTTGCTAATAGCAACAGAAATCCACAGGTATTGCGTAGCCTTGCCCAATTATATAATCACGGAAATCTAGGAGGAACAGGCTATTTAAGTATCCTTCCTGTGGACCAAGGCATAGAACATACGGCAGCCTTTTCATTCTACAAAAACCCGGACTATTTTGACCCAGAGAATATAATAAAACTGGCAATAGAAGCTGGCTGTAATGGTGTAGCCTCCACTTTTGGAGTATTGGGTCTAAACGCTCGTAAATATGCTCATAAAATTCCATTTATTGTGAAGCTCAATCACAATGAACTTCTTACCTATCCCACTAAATACGACCAAACGCTTTTTGGAAAAGTAAAAGATGCTTGGAATATGGGAGCAGTTGCGGTAGGTGCTACCATCTATTTTGGTTCCGAAGAAAGTAACAGACAGTTAAAAGAAATAGCCGAAGCTTTTGAAGAAGCTCACAATTTAGGAATGGCTACCATTTTATGGTGCTATACACGTAACGAAGCTTTTAAAACGAAAAAAGAAGATTATCACGCGGCTGCAGATATTACAGGGCAAGCAAATCATTTAGGTGTGACCATACAGGCAGATATTATTAAGCAGAAACTAC
>NZ_CAXBGB010000140.1:0-3339 GCF_963975125.1 uncultured Winogradskyella sp.
TTACTTCCCGATACAAAAATTAGCAAAAATATTTCCCAGTAGATCGTCATTAGTAATCTCACCAGTAATTTCACCAAAGTGGTAAAGTGCCTGACGTATATCAATAGCTAATAAATCGCCAGATAATCCTGTTTCTAAACCATGCTGTACTTTTTTAATTTCTTCAAATGCCTTAATTAAAGCATCATAATGGCGCGAGTTTGTGACGATAGTTTCATTATTTCTAAGTGCACCAGTATTTATTAAATTTAGAAGTGAATCTGTTAATTGTTCTACACCAAATCCAGATTTAGCAGATAGCAATTGAATGCCTTCAATATCAGTATTCAACTTCGCTAATTGAATATCATCTAACTGGTCTATTTTATTAGCAATAATTAGTAAGGGTTTTTGTGGATGTTTATTTTTAATCTTTTCAATTTCTAGCTTTACAGTTGCAAGATTATTAATGCTAGAGCTACTATCAAATAAGTAAATAACTACCTGAGATTGGTCTATCTTTTCAAAAGTTTTTTTAATACCAATACTTTCAACTACATCTTCGGTTTCTCGTATGCCTGCTGTATCAATAAATCTAAAACCAATACCTCCAATTGAAATTTCGTCTTCGATGGTATCTCTTGTTGTACCTGCAATTTCAGAAACTATTGCGCGATCTTCCTTTAATATGGCATTTAACAAAGTCGATTTTCCAACATTAGGCTCACCAACAATGGTTACTGGAATTCCGTTTTTTATCACATTACCAACTGCAAATGAATCTATCAAACGTTTCAGCACAAAATTGATACGCTCTATTAATTGCTTAAACTGAGTTCTGTCAGCAAACTCAACATCTTCTTCGGCAAAATCGAGTTCCAACTCTATTAATGACGCAAAATTTAAAAGCTCTTCTCTTAGTTTAGCAATTTCAGATGAAAATCCTCCACGCATTTGTTGCATAGCAATTTGATGCGATGCTTCATTATCACTAGAAATTAAATCTGCAACAGCTTCAGCCTGACTTAAATCTAATTTACCATTTAAAAACGCGCGTAAGGTAAATTCACCAGCACTAGCCATTTTGCAACCATTACGCAAAAACAACTGAATAATTTCTTGTTGAATATAGGATGAGCCATGGCAAGATATCTCAACCACATCTTCGCCAGTATAAGAATTAGGGTTTTTAAAGACAGATACCAAAACTTCATCTATTGTTCGATTATCATCAATAATATGACCCAAATGAATCGTATGCGTTTTTTGGTTACTTAGTGTCTTGTGGCCTTTTACAGATTTAAAATGATTATCCGCAATAGTTATAGCGTTTTCACCAGACAATCTTATTACAGCAATAGCACCACTTCCAGATGGTGTTGCTAATGCTACAATGGTATCGTTATACATTTTACAGTGCTTTGTACAAAAGTATTGTAAAATACATAATTCTTATAAAATGAATACACTCATTTTAAGATTTAATTCACGAAGCATTTTGCTTTTTTTGACTTTGTCTTATATTAAAATCTTCAATTCTATACCTTTTCGAATTTTGGGATGGTTACTGTTAAAAGTTCTTCCTTATAAAAATGGAGTTCTTTTTGAATGTTTGCATTTTCAGAAGATAATGATGTTAAAAACAGATCTTGATAATAGGCAATTCCTTCAAATAAATTGCTTTTAAAGGTTTCCCATTTTTTTATTTGCTTGGTTGTTATGTCTTCTGAGACTGTAGCTATTTCATTTTTAAAATAATCCACATACATTTTCAATTCTTTTACAAACATGTTTGGACGATTTATATTTGAAAGCACAGATGCATTTCCATAAATATGATGCATCATTTTAGAAAGCGACACTTCTTCATTAAAATAAGCCATATTTGGTCCTGGGCAAATAACGACACCTTGCTCCTGCCCTTTTATTTTAATATCTTTTTCTAAATATGATGAATTGGACAAACCTACACAAAGACAAGCTTTTTTGGTTATTTTAGCTTTGGCATTTTCGTACATATTTGAAAATACATCAGCTTTTTTAGCTTTTAATTCTTTTAATTTGACATCTTGATATTTTTTTGAAGCTGTACAAATTCCTTCTGGACCAAATTCTTTACTTAGAGCCAAAAATTTCTTCGGACAAGAACTACCCGCTTTATCATTATCGATACGTTTTTGTTTAAAGAACTCGTTAGTGGTTCCTTTTATGGTGTTAAAAGGTACTCCTAAAGGCGAAATACCACTTAGATATAAATCTTTTTCTTTTGCATTTGCCAATAAATCCCTTGTTTGTTTATCTACAGATGTCGCTTCTGGAACCAATAAAAAAGGGGTTCCCCACCCTATGGAATCAACCTGATAGTTTTTAAGTAAAAATTCGTGTTCATCTGCTGTTCCAACACCACCTTGTACAGTACATTTTAAATCTAAAGGTTGTTCTGGTACAACTAGTCCTTTCCGACTTAATCCCTTTACAAAAACACTATGAGTGTCTTGTATTAATTCTGCCTTTTTATTCTTAAATTCTTCTAAAATTGGCCCTAATAAAAACCCATCTGTAGCAAAGGCATGTCCACCACAATTTAAGCCAGATTCAATTCTGTATTCTGAAACCCAAAGTCCTTTTTTTGCCAAAAATTTCCCTTGGATGATTGCCGAACGATAATCACTCACTTTAAGGATAATTTTCTTTTTTAACTGACCTTTACTATCTGGAAAGAAATCGTTGAAATCTTCAAAGTAACTATATAACCTTGGGTTCATTCCTGCTGAAAGCACAACAGAAGAACTTAACTTACTATTCGCAAAACCACGAAGTGATGCATGTGCATCATTAAATTCAACTGGTAATTGTTCTCCATTAACAAAATTATCTTTATCAACTTTGGTCATTATATTCACATCAATATCTCCAACTTTTAAATACGTTTCCAAGTAATTTTTAATCTTTTCTTTAAATGCAAAACCGTCTTCCAATAAGTTTGAAAGCCCTTCCTTTGTAGTTGATCTATTAGGCAAAGTGGCTATGAAGTTTTCTAAAGCCAATTTGCTTTCAGATAATTCTGATTTGAATTTTAAAAATTTTTCGTTAACTATTGTATCTACTAAGTTTAAATAAGAGGTAATACGCTCGGCACGATAATCTTTTACCTTTTTTGTTATTTCTTGATACGGTAGATTAAATTTATTACTATAAAAAGCATTCATTTTTTCCAAAAGATCATCGTCTATAATAGATATAACTGAAGAAATACCAAATTGAGCCACACGAATTGGGCTATCAATGGTATAAGCTAATCCCATTACTGGTATATGAAAGCTATGTAGTGATTTAGATGAAGCCATCTTTTAATTTTTT
>NZ_CAXBGB010000141.1:0-3325 GCF_963975125.1 uncultured Winogradskyella sp.
AGCCAACCATCTTCTGTTTCTATGGGTGGACAGCCACCACCAATATAATTTACCTCAAAATCATATTTTGGGTCTAAAATTATATAGTCTGTTAACTTTTTTAAATAGTTTTCCCAAAATTCTTTTGTTAAGTCATCCCAGTAATCAAAATATACGATTTGGATTCCTGGCCAGATACGATGAAGCATTGCAAATTTTCCATTAATTTTTCGAGGAAATAAAAAAATATCTTTATCGCGTAGAAACCGTCTTTCTTCTTCTACCAATCCTATTTCTGCAAAAAGATTGTAATAATGATGATATTTAGGGTTTAATTTTTCTTGTTCGCAACAATTAACAAAACATTCGTATTCATTGTAATTAATTAATGGTGAGATAATTCCTTTTTTTTCAAAATGCTTTAAGTCTTTAGAAACCGCAAGAGCTCCCAGAGCATTAATACCATCGTATGCTGTATAATTAAGATAGTATAAATCTTCAATTTTTACGACACGCGCATCTTCAACACCATGTTTTTCATAATCATATTCTCGCTCAATCAATGGTTTTTTATGTCGTTCTATAATAGTGTTTGACCCCTTGGATTTGGCATAGCCAATCGTTGAGAAATTACCTTCTTCAACAGCTCTATAAAAAATATGAACGCTGTTATTTTCTTGGTATATACCAGGATTTAGCACTCCATTATTCTCAAATTTGAGTTCGGTAGGGCTTAATATGAGACCTTGTTTTTCTACGGTTACCATAGTTGTTAATTTTTTAAAAATTAATTACTAGCTTATAATTGTCTAACAATCAGATTCAATTTCAAGGGAGTCGTGCTTTCCATGTTTACACCATAAACACGAACAGTTTTTATGCATACATTGCTTATCATTCAATCTAGGTTTAAACCAGAGCTTAGCTAAAGGCAATAATATACGTTTGTCAATGCCGTTTGAATTATATTTTTTAGTTAAAATTGGAATAAGATCTTTCTTTGTCGAGATCATTTTCAGTACTTTTTTATAGCCTTTATTACCTAATCTTGTAAACATCCATCGGTTAATAAGAGACACTTCCATTTTTGGAATAATATGTTTTTTACAAAGGTCTTGATATGACTTATCTTCTATAATACTTCGAGCTGCCAAATAACCAGAATGCATGGCATAACGCATACCAAAACCCCAAAGCGCATCTTGGAATCCTGCATTTTCACCTACGTAATAAATTCGATTATCTTTTGTTAGATTTTTATTGAAGAAAAAATTAACATAACCTCCAAAGGGTTTTGGGTTTATAATATCTATATCTACGGTTTCAACAAGTCTTTTGTAGGCACGGTCGTAATATTCTTGGGCATTAGGAAAAGATTTAAACAAACAGGTTGCAAATGTGGCTCTACCTTCATTAACCAAAAGGTAAGCATAAGCCTGAGGTGCAATATTGTCGTCTAAATAACCTGCATAGTAGTTTTTGTGAGTGGTTTTAAAAACAATGCCTTTAGCGATGGCATCTGCTGCTTTGGGTCCTGTACCAATAATTACTTTACCTTCTGGAACTTTTGATATACGAGAATTCCATTTAATTTCTACGCCAGCTTTTAGAGCTTGCCTTTTTAATCCTTGGTCTAAAGAATATTCATTAGTGCCACGTTCTACAAGATAAAATAAAGGGCGAGATGTATTAATATTATATTTTTTTAATAAAGGGTCAAAATAATCACCATTGCTATAGGGTGCAAACCTAAAATTTATGGATACATCTATAGATTCTAAAAAATCTTGTGCGTCTTCATAAGTTGACCAATTGTCTATACCTTGAAAGTCCCCATTAAAGCGAGTGCCAACATCTTTTTTCATTTCATGAACTGTAACTGTATAATTATTTTTGGCAAGTTGTATTGCTGCTACTAAACTGGCTGGTCCACCACCGATAATATTTACAGTTTTAGAATTCATTTGTCATTACTTTGTTTTCTTCGTTGGAAGTAATACTTGTATGCGGGAATTGATTTATAGCGTTCCAGACTAGGTTTGGCTCTTTTAAAAACAATTGGTGATCGCCACCAGCTACTGTTATAAATTTTGAATTAGAAAATGTTTTAGCATATTTTTTGGCACCTTCATAAGGCGCTGAAGAATCCTCAGTACCATGAATAAACACAATCTTCTTGTCCTTAATCACTTTTGAAAATATGCTTAGATCGGGTTTAATCACAATTTCATTTAGGGAGTTGGCATAACTTTGCCAAGTATGTTTTTTTGCATCTTCATACACTTCGTCAGTTAAATTATCGGGTTTAAAAAAATTAGTCATAAAAATAGGATGCAGCATACAAATAAGTGTACCGTATTTTCCTGAAACTAATCGATCAAAAGCACCATGGCCAGACATAATTTCTTTAAACTCATTTTTATCTTTATAAACAGGAAGCCCAGTAATAATGGCACCTTCAAACCAATTGTTATGTTTTGCAAGTAGTGCCAGTGAGATAATGGCTCCCATGGAGTGCCCTACGATAACCGCATTGCCATCATTAAAATTTTCTTTGGTAATTATCTTCTCCAAGGCGTTTAGTTGGATATTGAGACTATATTCGCTATTAGGTTTTGGAGAATCACCAAATCCCAGTAAATCCACTAATAACAGCTGATGCGTTTTACTAACCGTTTCCAACTCGCTTTTCCAATAATTTTTAGACCCTGTTAAACCATGTATAAACACCAATTTTTTATTGCCAGAACCTACAATTTCGTAATTTAATGGCATGGTTTCTGGATTGTATTTTGGCGCATTAATAACTTTAAAATACTCATAGCCACCAATAATACCAATTGGAATAAAAAGTAATAAGAAAATAATTAATAAGGTCATTTTGCCAATTTTTAGGATTCTATTTTTTTTTTGTTTTATGCTAGGCATATAGTTAAAAACTTTGTTTTTCTATTGTAAGTTATGCAATTGTAATTTTCTTATTTAAATACACACTTTGTACGGTTTTTAATAACTCTACACCTTCTCTTAAAGGCTTTTGAAACGCTTTTCTTCCCATTATCAAACCAGAACCACCAGCTCTTTTATTGATTACTGCTGTTGTTATGGCTTCAACCAAATCAGATTCACCTTTAGAGCCACCGCCTGAATTAATCAATCCTATTTTACCCATATAGCAGTTGGCTACTTGTAACCTACAAAGGTCAATAGGATGGTCTGTTGTCAATGTTTCATACATGTCATCATCATATTTTCCAAAACCAATATTTTTAAAACCGAAATTGTTTGTGGGTAGTTTCTGCTTAATAATATCTGCCTGTATGGTCACACCTAAATGATTTGCTTG
>NZ_CAXBGB010000142.1:0-3284 GCF_963975125.1 uncultured Winogradskyella sp.
CATTGCACCACATAGAGTTTACCTGGTTTCACTACAGCATTACCTGTACATACTTTCTGTTGCACTTTTCCTAGCCTTACGACTGGTGGCTGTTAACCACTATGATTGCACTATGGTGTTCGGACTTTCCTCTCAATCCCAAACTTAATTTGGGTTCTCATTAATTCAACTTTATTCAAGTTTTAAATAACAAGATGCTTAAACAAGTTAAGCATAAAGCGATAAGGCGATCTACTAAATGCAAAAGTACACAAATTGTTAATAACTCATACTAAATTTAAGTGCTATCAATGTGCTATTTATAGGTTATTCTTAAATTTGTAATTCAGTAAATTTTCAATGGAACATTTCGTAGTATCAGCTCGCAAATACAGACCGCAAACTTTTAATGATGTTGTAGGTCAACAAGCTATTACTAATACTTTATTAAACGCCATAGAAAATAATCATTTAGCCCAAGCTTTATTATTTACAGGACCTCGTGGTGTTGGTAAAACAACATGTGCTCGTATTCTTGCTAAAATGATTAACAGCGATGGTAATACTAATGAAAATGAGGATTTTGCGTTTAATATTTTTGAACTCGATGCCGCTTCAAACAATTCGGTTGATGACATTAGAAGCTTAACAGATCAGGTACGAATTCCTCCACAGGTTGGGAAATACAAAGTGTATATCATTGATGAGGTACACATGTTATCTCAATCTGCTTTTAATGCTTTTTTAAAAACTTTAGAAGAACCACCAAAGCATTGCATTTTTATTTTAGCAACTACTGAAAAACATAAAATTATTCCGACGATTTTATCACGTTGTCAGATATTCGATTTTAAACGAATTACTGTTACTGATGCCAAAGACTATTTAAAGTATATTGCTAAAGAACAAGATATCACAGCAGAAGATGATGCACTACACATAATAGCTCAAAAAGCAGATGGAGCAATGCGAGATGCGTTATCAATCTTCGATCGTGTCGTAAGTTTCTCTGGTAAAAACTTAACGAGACAAGCTGTTACTGAGAACTTAAATGTATTAGATTACGAAACATATTTTACAAGTACAGATTTAATTTTAGAAAATAAGATCCCTGAGTTGTTAGTGCAATTCAATACCATATTATCAAAAGGATTTGATGGTCATCATTACATTGCTGGTTTGGCTTCTCATTTTAGAGATTTAATGGTTTGCAAAAATCAAGCTACTATAGAATTGCTCGAAGTTGGTGAGGACACCAAACAAAAGTATATAGAACAATCACAGAAGACTTCTAATAGTTTTCTCATGAAAGGTATTCAGCTAGCCAATGACTGTGATCTAAAGTATAAAACCAGTAAAAATCAACGGTTACTAGTTGAACTTACACTTATGCAGCTTGCCTCTATCACTTTTGATGGAGAAAAAAAAAACAGTAAACATTTTATAATTCCACCTTCTTACTTTAAGGCAAAAGGCATTACACCAATACCAGTAAATATACCTATTGCAGCAAATAAGATAACTAAGAAGAAGCCTGTAAAAAAGGAACAAGTTATAGCTGAAGAACAGATTACAGCTATTGCAGAACCGATTACAATTCCTAAAATCTCTATTGAAAAGCCAAAAAAGGCGACTTCTGGCTTATCACTTAAAAGTATTAGAGAGAAAAAAGAGCATCTCATACGTCAAATGGATGTTGTAATTGATGAAGATGATTTACCTAAAGAACCTGTAACTGAAGAAGCGCTGCTCGAAGCATGGAAAGTGTACACTGCAACGATGGACAGAAAAGGTGAAAAGATAATGGCTTCAATTTTACAAATGGATAAGCCCAAATTAAAAGGCACTACCATTTATTTAACCTACTCTAATAATACCAATAAAATTGAGTTAGAGCGTGCCGAATTTCCTTTAATGACATTTTTAAAGAAAAGACTTCTTAATTACGATTTAAAATTAGACATTACAGTAAATGAAGAGATTGCTAAAAAGTATGCCTTTACACCACTAGAAAAATACGAAAAATTGAAAGAAAAAAACCCGAATATTGAACTTCTTAGGAAAACATTTGGATTAGACATTTAATACTATGCGAATTTTATTAGGCGTTTTAATTATACTTGTTATTGGATTTACAAGCTGCGAAGGCAGAAAAACTCAAAGTCGAGCACTTGCTGAAAGCATTGAAGAATTTAAAAAAAGTGCAACTTTAGAAATAGATGTTTACCATCCTAAAACCTATGTAGAGCGTGAAATTGACACCTTATTAAGCAATGGCTATCGTATAAAAATAAAGGCTTACTCAGACATGGAGAATAGTGTGCTTTTAACTAAGATAAAAGACACTATTAATTATCAGATATATTACAGAAACTACAAATTTAATATTCTTGTCGAAAAAGAAGGCAAACTAATTTATAATGAAAATTTTGATAAATTAAAAGCCAATATAGCCCTAGATTACAGAGCAAACTATACTTCTGATTCCCAATTGTATAATTTTGATAAACTTGCAGTTTTAAAATCTATACAAGTTAACAATGATTTGTCTCTTAGTAATATCGTAGCAATAGATATTATGTTTGCTATACCAGAAACTAATAAATATACATCTCATAGATTATTTATAAATGAAAAAGGTAAATCTAATTTTGTGCAAATAGAAGTAAAGTAATGATGTTAGGACTTAAATTACCAACAGACCCAAGATGGGTTAATATTGTTGAAAAGAATATTGAAGATATTCTTACCGACCATGCTTATTGTGAGCAAAAAGCTGCTAGTACAGCGATTTCTTTAATTGTAAGCTTCCCTGAATATACTGAGCTTGTACAAGAAATGATAGAACTCGTAAATGAAGAAATTAGCCATTTTAAAATGGTACATAATCTGATTTTAGATAACGGTTGGATTCTAGGAAGAGATCGTAAAGACGATTATGTTATAGCTCTATTAAAATTCTTTCCTAAAGGAGGTAGCAGAACCACTCAATTAGTACATCGCTTATTGTATGCTGCACTTATTGAAGCTCGCAGTTGTGAGCGTTTTAGATTACTATCTGAAGAATTACAAGATAAGAAATTGGCCAAGTTTTATAAAAAACTAATGATTAGTGAAGCTGGTCACTACACTATGTTTTTAAAATTCGCCAGACAATATGGTGATAAACAAGAAGTAGACAGAAAATGGCAACAACTCCTTGAGTATGAAGCAGAAATCATGAAAAATTTAGGTAATAAAGAAACCATTCACGGATAATAAAAAAAGCCTCAACAAATGTTGAGGCTTTTTTTATTATCATTATT
>NZ_CAXBGB010000143.1:0-3148 GCF_963975125.1 uncultured Winogradskyella sp.
CGAAGTTTCTACTACATTGCACTTAGGCGGAGATCAATGGTCTATCTTTTTAGAACCTTCTGGAGAAGAAGGAAAAACAGGTACAGAAGTTAAATTAGAGGTAGGTGATATGTTGATTTATAGTGGTTGTGAATTAGAACATTGGCGAGAACCTTTTTTTGGTGAGAATTGTGGTCAAGTTTTTTTACATTACAATGACGCAAACCAAGAAACAGCAGAAGAGAATAAATTTGATGGCAGACCTATTTTGGGTTTACCATCATGGTTTAAAGGTTATAAAAAATAAAAATGGAAACAACTGAAAAAATGGAACTAAAATTAAAAGCACATGAAGATATATGTGCTTTACGATATGACAATATAGATAAAAGATTAGAAGCTGGAAGTAAACGCTTTGATAAAATAGATAAATTAATTTTAGGTATTTATGGAATTATACTTAGTTTTACTGCTTATTTGGAGTTTTTAAAATAATAATGCGTAATTACAGAAAAGAATACGATAATTATCAAGGATCAGAAAAACAAAAAAAAAATAGAGCTAGTAGAAATAAAGCTCGTAATATTTTAATTAAAGTTAAAAAAGTTAAAAAAGGTGATGGAAAAGATGTACATCATAAAGATGGTAATCCTAAAAATAGCACAAGAAGTAATTTAAAAGTTATTTCTAAATCTAAAAATAGATCATTTAAAAGGAATAAAGATGCCACAAAAAAAAGACGGTAGATTAAAAAGAGCAGGAGTATCGAGTTTTAATAAACCTAAACGTACTCCTAAACATAAAACTAAATCACATATAGTCGTTGCTAAAGAAGGTAATAAAATAAAAACTATACGTTTCGGTCAACAAGGTGTTTCTACTGCTGGTAAACCAAAAAAAGGTGAGTCTGCTAAACAAAAAGCTAGACGTAAATCTTTTAAAGCAAGACACGGCAAAAATATATCTAAGGGTAAAATGTCAGCAGCTTATTGGGCGAATAAAGTAAAATGGTAAATAATTATGTATGAATATAAATGTCATGTTACAAAAGTAGTTGATGGAGATACCATAGAAGTAATATTAGACTTAGGATTTAATATTTTTCATGGATGTAAAGTTCGTTTATTGGGTATTGATACTCCAGAATCCAGAACTAGAAATTTAGATGAAAAAGCAAGAGGAATTTTAGCAAAAAATTATTTAAAAACTTCAATTAATGATGACGATCAAGATAAAAAAATAATTATTAAAACTTATAAAGAAAATTCTAAAGGAAAATTTGGAAGAGTAATAGGAGAAGTATGGGTTAATGGTATTAATATTAATGAAGATATGATTAATGCATATCATGCAGTTCCTTATAATGCTGAAAATAAAAAATTAATAAAAGGATTACATTTACAAAATAGAGAAAAATTAATAGAACAAGGATTATTTGTTCCAAAGGAGGATTAATGAATTTAGGTATATTAAAAACAGTAATAGGTACAGTTGCTCCATCATTAGGAACTGCATTAGGTGGTCCTATGGGCGGAATGGCAGTTAATTTAGTAACTAAAGCATTAGGTATTGACGCTAAATCTTCACCTAAACAATTACAAGCAGCAGTAGAAAAAGCAACTCCTGAACAGTTAGCAGCACTAAAAAAAGTGGAAACTGAGTTTGAAGTGCGTATGAAAGAACTTGACGTTGACTTATTTAAATTAGAAACAGCCGATGTCCAAGAGGCAAGAAATGCCTTTAAAGGAGATTGGACTCCTAAAGTATTTGGGCTAGTCGCTTTATTTGGGTTTGTTGGTTATATCTTTTTAGTAACCATTCAGCCTCCTTCAGAAAATTCAGACACTATTGTTAGCCTAGTTTTAGGGTATTTAGGTGGGCTAGTAAGTGGAATTAGTAGCTTTTATTTCGGAGCTTCTCATTCTAAAGGTGAGTAAATGTTTAAAAAATGGATTACATTTAGTGGGATTCTTTTATTTGTTACAACATTAGGATTACTTTCATATAATATTAACGCAGCAGAAGCACAAACAGGTACAGGGTGTACAAATGGTACAGATAATTGTGAAAACAATAATTTAACAACCGTTAACAGCACGACCACAACCAACACTAATACTAATACATCCACAGCGACAAATACAAACAACAACACGAACACAAACGCTAACACGAATGTCAATACGACAACGACAACAGCTACCAATACTGCTAATAATACGAATGTTAATACCAATGCTAACACCAATGTAAATACATCAACAGCGACTAGCACAGCGACTTCAAATAATACGAATACCAATGCTAATACCAATGTAAATACGAGTACATCAACCAATACTTCAAATGTTACTCAAGCAGTTACTAATAACACGACATCTAACAATACCAGCAGTAATACATCAACATCTGCTAATACTAATACGAATGTGAATAACAGCACTTCGGAATCTAATGTTACAACGGATAATACAAACACAAATAACAATAATATAAACGCCAATAACACGAACACAAACGTCAATCAATCAAGTTCTACCCAAGTTATAGAACAACGAGTTAAAAGCCCACCAGCTTCAGCTATAGCACCAAGTATTATGAGTTACAGCCAGGACCTTTGCACGACTGGACGTTCTGGAGCTTTACAAGGGCAATTATTTGGGTTTTCTGGCGGTACTACCGTGCGTGATATGAATTGTGAGAGATTAAAACTTTCTAAATACCTATACGATATGGGAATGAAGGTAGCTTCTGTTAGTTTACTTTGCCAAGATAATCGAGTGTTTCAAGCTATGGAAATGGCAGGAACTCCTTGTCCATATAAAGGCAAAATAGGTAAAGAAGCAACAGCAGCATGGGCATCCAATACAGATGAAAGACCTGATTCAGAAGGGTTGTATGATGCGTTTATGAAAAAATGTTGGCTTTCACCTAATAAAAAAGGCGTAAGTAAATCTAAACGTACTTGTAAAAAAGAATGGAAGAAACAAAATGCCACGCAAGAAGGATAAATATTTAGCGGAAATAGTAGTTATTGGTGGAATGTTATTAGCAGGGCTACTAACTTTATTTTTATCTTTACCAGCTAAAGCGGATTATATCTATGAAGGAAGTCAATCTTTATATGATTTGCAAACTAATTCATCAGGTTCAACAGGATTAGGCTCAA
>NZ_CAXBGB010000144.1:0-3128 GCF_963975125.1 uncultured Winogradskyella sp.
AATACTATTAATGGAGTATTTGGAGCAATAGATGGTGTAAACTATACTACAGCTCTAGATAACGGTACTTTTGTAGACGAAAACAATCCAACCGCTTCTGAGATACAAGCTATAATAGATATGGTTAATGCTACTTTAAGTATTAATACTGCTGATTTATTTAGTTTTAGTCTCTATCCAAACCCAGCAAAAACGCAATTTACTATTCAATTAGAAAATTCTAATATTTTAGAAAACGCAAAGATTTACAATAACTTAGGTCAATTAGTTTTAACATCACAAAGACATGTTGTTAATACTTCAACACTAAGCTCTGGTTTATATTTTGTAGAAATAGAAACTAATAAAGGAAAAGCCTCTAAAAAATTAATTATAGAATAAAAAATAAATAACTTATAATAATTATAAGCACTGTAAATTTTACAGTGCTTTTTCATTTATTTAACCTTTACTAAACACTATTAAATTTTAATAACGTAGCTTTGCAGAAACTTAATATCTTCACTTCCACCTGTATTGAGTTAAAAAAACAAAGTTGTCATTCCGCACAACGATGCGGAATCTATAATCTTTTAGATTCTGAAACAAGTTCAGAATGACAAATACATATAATGATTACAATTAATAAATGACAAAAAAGAAACACAGGAAACCTTCACATAATAAGATTTCTAACCTTACAAATACAATTCTAAGTATTTTAAAAAAAGACAGAAACCAATCCTTTAACTATAAACAAATTGCTTCTAAACTCGGTGTTAACGACGCTAGTAGTCGCAATCAAATTATAAAGAAACTTCAACAACTTAAAGCAAAGCAAGAGATAGAAGAAGTAGATCGTGGTAAGTTTAAAATCACCGTTAATACAGAATACTATACAGGTATTTTAGATTTAGGTCAAAAAGGAAACGGTTATATAATAACGGATGATTTTGAAGATGACATCTTCATTGCATTAAACAATATTAATAAAGCCTTAAATGGTGACGAAGTAGAATTCTACGCCTACAAAAGACGTCACAGAGGAAAACTAGAAGGAGAAATTACCAATATTATTAAACGTTCTAAAACTGAATATGTTGGTACCATTCAAATTCACGATAAAAAGAATTTTGCTTTTGTTGTAGTAGATAGCCCAAAAATGTATAAAGATATTTTTGTACCTATTAATAAAATCAACAAGGCAGAAGATGGAGATAAAGTATTAGTAACTCTAGAGGATTGGCCAGAAAATGCAGACTCACCTAATGGAAAAGTACTTAATGTACTTGGTAAACCAGGTGAGCATAGTACAGAGATTCATTCTATTTTAGCAGAGTATGGTTTACCTCTTGAGTTTCCTCACGATGTTGAAACGTATGCTAATAATTTAGACACCTCAATTAAAGAAGAAGAAATAGCTAAACGGCGCGATATGCGTAAAGATTTAACCTTTACCATAGATCCTAAAGATGCGAAAGATTTTGATGATGCCTTATCTTTTAAAGTATTAGAAAACGGTTTATACGAAATAGGAATTCACATTGCAGACGTGTCGCACTATGTACAACCAGGTACAGTTTTAGATGATGAAGCTTATGAGCGAGCAACTTCTATTTATTTGGTTGATCGTGTTGTACCAATGTTACCAGAGCGTTTATCTAATGGAGCTTGTTCATTACGTCCACACGAAGAAAAATATACGTTTTCAGCTGTGTTTCAAATGAATGAAAAATGCGAAATTAAAAACGAATGGTTTGGTAGAACAGTAACGTATTCTGATGCACGTTTTGCTTATGAAGAAGCGCAAGCTATTATTGAAAACAATACAGTTTCTGCGAAGGCAGGAATCTCATCAATCAATACTACAATTCCAAGTGAAGTTTCACTCACAGGAAAAGCGTATGAAACATCTAAAGATATTGCTCATGCCATTCTAAAAATGGATGAATTAGCTAAGAAAATGCGTTCGCAACGTATGCGAGAAGGTGCTATTTCTTTTGATAAGGTTGAAGTTAAATTTAAATTAGACGAAGAGGCAAACCCGGTTGGTATTCATTTTAAAACCAGTAAAGACGCTAACAAGCTGATTGAAGAATTTATGTTGCTAGCCAACAGAAAGGTTTCAGAATTTATTGGAAAACAAAGTCCTAAAAAAACCTTTGTATATCGTGTACACGATGAGCCAAAAGAAGATAAGTTAGCACAGTTACAAACTGTAGTTGCTCGTTTTGGGCACAAACTTAATTTTAAGGACAAAGGCAGTGTAGCATCTTCCTTAAATAAATTACTAAAAGATGTTGTTGGTAAAAAGGAACAGAATTTAGTAGATACCTTAACTATTCGCACAATGTCTAAGGCAGAATACACGACTCATAATATTGGACATTACGGTTTAGCATTTGAGTATTACAGTCATTTTACCTCACCAATTCGTCGTTACCCAGATGTAATGGCACACCGTTTATTACAAATGTATTTAGATGTTGAAAAATCTGCTAACCAAGCCATTTATGAAGATAAATGTAAACATAGTAGTAATATGGAATACTTAGCTACTAAAGCTGAGCGCGACTCTATAAAGTACATGCAGATTCGTTTTATGCAAGATCATGAAGATGAAGAATTTTTAGGCGTTATTTCTGGTGTAACCGATTGGGGAATTTATATAGAAATTATATCAAATAAATGCGAAGGTATGGTGAGCGTAAGAGATATGAAAGATGATCATTATCAATTCGACCAAGACCAATATGCTATGGTTGGTAATAAAACAAAAAAAATGTACCAACTTGGAGATGAAGTTATTGTAAAAGTTAAAAATGCAGATTTAGTTAAAAAGCACTTAGATTTTTATATGGTTGGTAAACCAGCAGTTGAACAAAGTTAAAAATAGATTTAGCGTCAGTTCGAGTGTCCCAACATTTTTCGTTGGGATGTATCGAGAACTATTAAATGTAACATTATTGTAAAAGCATATACCTATACTAAAAACTACAAAAAATGATTTTAACAACAACAAACACTATAGAAGGTTTTAAAATAATAGAATACAAAGGTATTGTTTCTGGTGTTGGAATGAATTCACAAAAGGCTTCAATGACATTTAGTATGTCAAAATATTATAAAGCTATTTCAGATAGCATTTC
>NZ_CAXBGB010000145.1:0-3122 GCF_963975125.1 uncultured Winogradskyella sp.
TATGGATAAAAACTTTCAGCCAAATCTTTTACTGTAATTCCAAATTTAATAGCCATACTTAATTGTTGGATGAGTTCACCACCTTCTGGTGCTATTACTCTTGCTCCAATTAATTTATCCGTTTCCGTATTACGAATCAACTTTATAAATCCTCTGGTATCTTGTGCAGCTAAAGCTCTTGGTACATGTGTTAGATCTAATTTTGATACTTCAAAAGGAATGCCTCTTGATTCAGCTTCAATTTCATCCATACCTGCTCCCGCAATTTGAGGGTCTGTAAATACTACCCAAGGTAATGATGCATAATCTACACTTTGTTTTGATAATGAAAATGCATTATTAACGGCTGTACTGCCTTCGGTTGCTGCTGTATACACAAATGGCGGTGTATTAGTGACATCACCAGCTGCATAAATATTGGAAATATTAGTTTCCATTTTTTCATTAACCACAATATGCCCTCTTTCTGATAATTTTAGGTCTATTTTTTTTAGACCTAATTTAGACGTGTTTGGCGTGGTTCCTGTCGCGACAACAATATGTCCTTTTTCAACAATTTGTGTTGTAGAACCATCAGGACAGTTACAATGAATAATAGTATTGTTGCCCTCTTTTTCAAATTTAAAGGCTCTAAAATTTGGAAGAATTTCAATGCCTTCACTTTTCATTTGTTCAACTAAAACACCAGTAATGTCTTCGGTTTGACTTCGTAAAGGTCTATCTGTAAATTCAATGATGCGCACTTTTACACCTAAACGATTATAGGCCATTGCTATTTCCAACCCTATGTAACCTGCGCCCATAATGGTTAGGCTTTCTGGTTTTTCTTCTAAATCGAACAAAGACACATTAGTTAAATACCCAACTTCATTTAATCCTTCGATATTAGGTATGTTGGTGGTTGCTCCCGTGGCTATTATAATATTGGTTGCAGTGAACTTGTCTTTTCCATCTACAAGAATGGTTTTAGTATCCACAAACTCTGCCCATCCCTTGAGCATGGTCAAGCCTTTAAAATCACTGACCACATCCATATATTTTTGTTGTTGTAATGCAGCAACTAAAGCTTTTTTATCCTTGATAACTTGTGCGAAATCAATGTCAACGCCTTTTGGTTTTATTCCTGCAAAATTAGAATGTGTAGCGTGGTAAGCTGTTTCGGCAGCTCGAATTAGATTTTTAGAAGGTACACAACCTACATTAACACAAGTGCCACCAAAATCTAAACCACCATTTACCATAAGCGTGGTAAGCCCTAAACTTTCGGCTTTTATGGCTGCTGAAAATGCAGCAGAACCACCTCCAATTACGATTAAATCGAATTGATTTTTTCCTTTGTTGGACGCTTTATCTGTCGTGCTATCCGAAATTGAATCACAACAATCCTCTTTTTCATTGCCTTTAACAACCGTATACTTACCAATGCTATTTACAGCGTTAATCAATTCCTCTTTATTCAACTTGGCAGTATCAAAAGTAAATTCTCCTTTACCAGTTTCGTGGTTCACAGAACTGATTAGAATACCATCTTTTTTATTGATATCCTTTTCGATATGTAATGAACAGCCACTACAGGTCATTCCTTCTATCTGTAATGAAACAGTTTCTGTTTTTTGAGATAACTCGTTTTTCTTTTTAAATAAATTCTTCATATTAAAAATGATTTGTTTTTATGTGGTGCTTAATAAATATGGGTTATTATTTTTAACAACATTTTAAGCCAATTTTATTCGATTCAAACAGATCTTCCAAGGTTAATATCTTGCCATTTGCATTGCTGTCAAGCCATTGTTTTGCGGTTTGTTCGCTTGCAAAAAAAGAAACGTGATTACAAAAGGAACCTCTGATATTGCAAGAGTCCATTTTTTCAACCAAAGAGAGAAATATTGGATACGGATTAGATGATACCAAATGATCGCATTCAATATTCAACTCAATTAAAGAATTGTCAATTGGGTCTTGAGATATAATTTGGGACGAAACATCCAGCCATTCGGTAAACAATATAGCGTCTAATGCACACCAAGTATAAAGTGTTTTGCCTTGCACTATAAACTTGTGGTTGGTAGGTGTAATCGACAAACCAGAAAAGGCTGTAATTTGGTTATTTTCATTTAGCTCTCCTAATAATTCCAACAGTGAATCAGCTTTCTCTTTAGTTGCATCGATAAGTGCATAAAATGTTGTTTTTGGCAGTGGATTGCCTTTAAGTAATTCCCTTTGGACATTCACGATAAAATTATTATCATCAAGTTGAATTTCAGATAACATGGTGTTTAATTGTTTGTCCAAATATTGCTTTGCTGTTTTCATTTTGTATATAATTTAGATTATGTTTATTTCATTTTCCGCACGAAGAAAATGCTGATCATTTTAACAAGTCGTACCTTGTCTGTTCTTTAAACTTAATGCCTTCAAATCGAAATAAGTAATACCAATATCACCGATGTCTTCTAAATTGAAAATGTCGTTGACCAATTCCGTATGGTTATCAAGATGAGTGCCTATAAGTGGAAATTGATTGCTAAAATTTTCCGTGAAAAGTATGTACTCATTTGAGCTAATTTTGTTTTTAAGAAGCCGATGTGCTATTATTAAATCTTTACCAAAGAGTTTACAATAGTCTTTTACCATTACAGAACCAAGTTGTCCAAAATGGAGTACAAATTTTAATGAAAGCTTATACAGTTTTTGGCAAGACCCACACATACATTTCGATAGTTTAAATTCATCTATTCTCTGATGGAATTTGTCGAACATCAATTGACATTGATTAATGATTTCCGTTGCTGAATATGGAAATTCATAACTGTAAAATAAAATAGCATCGCCTTCGATTTCAGACACTTTAAAATTTAGTATATTATTTTCTAAAATTGATTCGAGCAATAGTGCAATTTTTTCCTGACTATGCCTAATTTCAGAAGTGGCAATGTATTTGGTAAACCCACTAATATCTGGTATAAGAATAAGTGCTGGGTTACTGGTGTGACAAACTTCCATTTTGATATCTTTTTTTAAATTAAGTACTGTATTTTCAGTCCATTTAAAAGCTAACTAGCGATTATCATTTTGAGTTTTAAACCCTATTTTCTTTTTAAATTTTATAACTAATTTTTCTT
>NZ_CAXBGB010000146.1:0-3103 GCF_963975125.1 uncultured Winogradskyella sp.
TATAATTATAAAGGCAATCATAGCTTAGTATTAGGGAAACAACATACTCAGATTAGTTATTGGAATGAAAGTTATCACCATGGAAGGGTGTTTTTTCCTACGACTCGTAAACCGTTTTTATTCGGATCTAATTTTATACCTATACATACCACAGGAGTCGGTTTTCAAGGCCTTAATTTAGGCAAACTGAAGTTGGGCTATACCTTACTAGTTGGTAACGGTTTGGGTTCTAAAGAAATCGTTGACAATGATAAGTACAAATCTGTCACAGCTTCAGTGCATATAAAACCTATCGATAAATTTCAAATTGGGTTATCGTACTATAATGATATTATCTCTGATAGTGCTAAGATACACAAAAAGTATATTGTGGATGAAAAAATCAAGCAGCAGATCTATACAGGATCCGTTTCTTATTTTGGAAGCAAATATGAAGTATTGGCTGAAGGTGTTTTATTGAATAATAAGACCGTTAGTAAAGGAAATAATCAATCTTTTGCTTCGTATGTGTATGCAGGTATTCGACTTAAAGAAAGGTGGGTGCCTTATGTTAGACTAGATTATTTAAATTTCCAAAAAGAGGAGTCATATTTGAGTATTGATGATACCACATCCTTTTTAACAGGATTAAGGTACGAGATTAATTATTTAATGGTAATGAAAATGGAATATCAACATTATAAACGCGATTCAGGAAGTTCTAATCAATTCTCTGCTCAATTTGCAATCGGGTTTTAAGTATAAGCTTATGAAACAGGGGATTTTAAACTTCATATTTTTCATCTTTATAGGATTGATACTTCCGTTAACTATAAATGCACAAGAGGACTCTCTTATTATTGTAGGAAACGAAATATCTGTGCCATCTGAATTGAATATGAATCAGCTAAAATCTGTTCTAAAAGGCGAAAAACTTAGATGGAACAATGGTACTAAAGTAGTTTTAGCATTAATGAAAACAAGCACTCCAGTGGGTACTTATATGTGCAATAAAATATATAATATGACTGGGAATGAGTTAAATAAATATTTTTTGGCGTTGGTTTTCCAAGGAAAAGCAAAGGCTCCAACTTTTTTTAATTCTGTTGAAGAATTAGAAGTTTATGTAGCAAAAACGCCAGGTGCTATAGGTGTATTACAAAATACAGATGACAAGTTGTTGAAGGTTATCCTTGTTGATGGAAAAAATCAACTGTAAAAATATCTTATGCCAATCACTTCTACTACAAAATTTATAACAAATCCTATTTAATATGGTTTTATCGGTACAAAGTAAAATATTAATGACCGTATTATCCATTGTCTTAATGTTTGCCCTTTTTATTCTATTTTATTATCCCCAAAGACAAGAACGCTACTTACTTGACAATTATAACAATGAAATTGAGAACTTGGCAAAAACGGTTGCTTTAGGTGTTAAAATAGCATTAACAGAACAGAATTTTGAAAGCGTTGAGACTGCTTTAGATTTTGTTAGAAATGATAAACGATTACAATTTGTATCAATTATTCAGAATGATAGTGTCTGGAACAAAAGCCATACAAGTTTCACCATCGAAAAGACGGTCTTTAAAACATATCCAGATAATGTTGATGTAGATCCAAAATCCACTTCAAATGAATATTTCATCTATAAAAGCGCCCCTTTTTCTGCCCCAATTTTAGATGGTGAGATAAAGGTAGGTTTCTCCACTACAGAAATTATAAAGGGAAGAAAGCAAATTAGAAATGCTTCTGCATTAGCTAGTTTTATTGTGTTTTTCATTGGACTTTTCATTGGATATCTGTTGGCAAGAAGAATTTCGGTGCCAGTTTTAGCTCTACGTGATGCTGCAAATAAGGTTGGTGAAGGAGATTTAACACAATCAGTTGTTAGACGTTCTGGAGATGAAATTGGGGAGTTAAGTACTGCTTTTAATAAAATGGTAAAGGATCTTGGTAAGGCGCAAGAAGAAGTTGAAGAAAGAACAGAAGAATTAACTGTAGAAAAGCATAAATCAGATGAACTATTATTAAATATTCTTCCTATAGAAACAGCAGAAGAACTTAAAAGAACAGGACAAGCTAAAGCTAAAAATTATGATTCTGTAACGGTTCTATTTACAGATTTTAGAGATTTCACCTCTATTTCTGAACATATGGACGCCAACCAATTAGTGGCCGAATTACACCATTGTTTTAGTATGTTCGATCATATTATTAAAAAACATGGAATTGAAAAGATAAAAACCATTGGTGATGCATATATGTGTGTTGCTGGTCTGCCAGTAAGAAATGCGACGCATCCTTTTGACGCAGTAAATGCAGCGATTGAAATTAGAGATATTATGTTAGCTTATACTAAAGAAAAAAATGCTAAAGGTGAAGTTGGATTTGATATTAGAATAGGTATCAACACAGGGCATGTTGTTGCTGGTATAGTAGGTGTAGATAAATTTGCTTATGATATTTGGGGAAGCACTGTTAATACTGCTTCTCGATTGGAAAGCTCAAGTGAGTCTAATAAAATCAATATTTCTACTACAGTTTATGATATTATAAAAGATAAATACGATTGTACACATAGAGGCAAAAAGAATGTAAAAGGACTTGGTGAAATTCCTATGTATTTTGTTGATGGGATTAAAAAAAACATTAACCCATAACTTCTCTCTCTCTCTCTCATTATTTAATGGCAATTTCCGTTATATTAATAGCTAAATTCTATTAAACCTATAGAAGAAAAATATAAATTGATAACGAAAAAGTTTTTGGCAACTAGATACTAAATTGCGCGCCAAATTTGGGTTAAATGTAGTTTACTTTGAAAATAAACATGAGGTAAATTCGTTACAATCTCATTATCAATTATTTATTAGTAAGAATTTTCAAAGAGGAAAATCAAGCACAATTATTTATACACGGCTTAAGTAAATAATTCAATAAATGAGAATAAAAACCTGATAAAAAAAATGGATTGATATCTGATAATAACTGGAGAAGTTCTTTAGTTAAAGTTAATACAATTTTATTTGTTTTTTACCACGTTACTTTGTTGTGTCTTCGTTGTTTTGTAACTATTCAGGCTATCAAAAAAACCTGATGGTTATTAACAATTTGAGTT
>NZ_CAXBGB010000147.1:0-2997 GCF_963975125.1 uncultured Winogradskyella sp.
AATTGATCTCCAATTTGTTTTGCACTAACACCGAGTTCACCTGCTTTTTCTCTGTCAACAATAACACGCATTACAGGTTTGTCTTTGTTAACATCAATTTTAAGCTCATCAATACCAGCTACGTTTTTACTGTTGATAAACTCACGCATTTGCTCAGCAGCATTGATAAGTTCGTTATAGTCTTCACCTTCTAATTCGATATTAATTGGTGCTCCTGCAGGAGGTTCATCAACATTTTTTTCTACAGAAATTAATACTCCTGGGAATATACCAACTAAAGCTTTTTGAACTTTTTGACGCAGTAACTCACTGTCTTCACCTTCACGATATTTAAACTCACGCATTGATGCGGTAATTTTTGCTTTATGAGGCATTTCGGCAGCTGAACCACCATCGGTTTGTGGGTTTCCTGCACCTTCACCAACTTGCGATACAGCACTTTCAACCATAAAGTTGTAATCGCCATTTTTATATTGGTCGTCATCTAAAACATCGTAAACAATCTTTTCAATTTCTTTGGTTATAGCATTGGTTTTTTCAATAGCTGTACCTTCAGGATATTCAATGTAAACAATGATTTGATTCGGGATATTATCTGGGAAAAACTCTACTTTGGTACGTTGGGTAGCTAATGAAGCTCCAAAAGCTATAAAAGCAATAATAAGCAGTAAAAATGTTCCGACAGCTAAACCGTAAGGACGCCAACCTTTTAAGGCTTTACGCAATTGTCTTTCATACCAGTTTTCTAGTTTTACTAATGTTTTGGTTTGGAAATTATTTGCCCATTTACGTAAAAACAATCGATACACCCAAAGCATAACAGCTGTAAATATCATTAAGGTTCCTAAAGCTCTGTATTCTCCACCAACAATAAATATAATAAGACCTATAACAGCCATTATAATTGTTGTTCTTATGATTTTGTGAAGTGGCATGTCTTTGTCTTCGGTATTCATAAATTGAGATACTAAAACAGAGTTAAAGAAAATAGCCACGAATAATGATGACCCTAATACTATAGATAGTGTTTGAGGTAAAATCATCATAAATTCTCCCATAATTCCAGGCCATAACCCTAATGGAATAAAGGCAGCCACAGTAGTTGCTGTTGAAATGATAATAGGAAAGGCAATTTCACCAATACCTTTTTTAGCAGCTTCAATTCGGCTCATGCCTTCTTCGTCCATTAAACGATAGACGTTTTCAACAACCACAATACCATTGTCTACCAACATACCAAGTCCCATAATTAGCCCAAATAATACCATGGTGTTTAGGGTAATACCAAACATACTAAGTATCATGAGTGACATAAACATAGACATTGGTATTGCAAACCCAACAAATATGGCGTTTTTGAATCCTAAGAAGAACATTAAAACTGTTACTACCAGAATAACTCCAAAAATGATATTGTTTACCAAATCATCAACTTGACCAATAGTAACTGAGGATTGGTCGTTAGTAATGGTAATGTCTAAATCTTGAGGGAAAACATTTTCTTTAGATTCTTTAACTATAGTATGAATTTGCTCTGCAGCATCCACCATATTTTTACCAGCACGTTTTTTTACATCGAGCATTACTACTGGATGTCCATACTCACGTGCATAAGTGGTTTTGTCTTCTTCTTTAAAGCTAACCGTTGCAACATCTTTTAAATAGATAGGATAATCGTTTTCAGATTTTACAACAAAGTTTTCCAATTCTGAAGGTGTTTCAATTTCACCTAAAACTCTAATGGTGCGACGTTGCCCACTCGCTTTGATATTACCAGCAGACATAGTTACGTTTCCACCATTTATGGCATTAATGATATCGCTAAAGGTTACTTTAGCTGCGGTCATTTTATAAATATCTACTGCAACTTCAACTTCTTTTTCTTGAGCACCACGAATAGCAACTTCTTTAATTTCTAGTAAGTCTTCAATTTCATCTTGAAGGTATTCACCATAATCTTTAAGTTTTTCAACAGGATAATCACCAGAAATATTAATGTTTAGAATTGGCATTTCTTCTGAAAGGCTTAACTCAAACACATCAGGTTCTACTTTTGCACCATTAAATGTTGGCCAATCCTCGCCAGCAGTTTCAGATTCTATTTCGTCTTTCACCTTTTGTTTGGCTTGTTCAACGGTTAAGTTTTCGTCAAACTCAACAATTACCATAGAGTAATCTTCGGCTGAGGTAGAGGTTATTTCTACTACATTACTAACGGTTTTTAGCTGGTCTTCTAGTGGGTCTGTTACTAGTTTTTCAATGTCCTCAGCTGTGTTGCCTGGAAAAACAGTGCTTACATATATTTTGGTTTCGTTTACTTCTGGGTAGTTTTCTCGTGGCATGTCGAAAAAAGCCGAAATACCCAAGTAGAAAAAGACAGCAATAAGCACATACATTGTGGTTTTATTATTAATTGCCCACGATGACCATCCAAATTCCTTTTCGGTGTTTTTTTTGTTGTTTTTAGTCATTTGTCTTTATGTTTTAGACGTTTGAATTATTGGTTGATGTTTTGAAGATTAAGTGCCATTAGCATAGGCTTTTAATTCTTCTCGTCTATGTTAAGTACCTCTACAGACTGCCCATCTCGTACGCTTCTTGCTCCTTCTTTAATAATCTCTGCTCCATCATTAAGTCCTTCTAAAACTTCAATAATATCGCCTTGTGTTTTTCCTGTTTTAATGATAACACGTTCTGCTGTACCAATACCTCGAGCGTCTTTGTCTGAAAGGACATACACGTATTGTTCTCCATCTGAATTTTCAGAAACCACACTTTGTGGAATTAATATGGCTTTTTCGTTGGTATAATCGTTAATTTTTAGTCGAGCAGATAGGTTGGGTTTAATAGATTTATCTTTATTAGGTATTTCAACTTCAACTTTAAATGTTCGGTTTGCAGGATTAATAAAATCACCAGCTTGACGAATTTTTGTTTCTATCGTTTTTCCTAAAATAGGAAGCTCAACTTGTACTTTTTTGCCTTTAACAACATTAG
>NZ_CAXBGB010000148.1:0-2880 GCF_963975125.1 uncultured Winogradskyella sp.
GCAATTTTGGTATTTGGTCGTATTACAATAATATCGTTAAGTTGTAATTTTTCTATGGAAATTTCTTCTACTTTATCTCCTCTTTTAACCAATGCCATTTTAGGTGATAAATTACCCAATGCTTCAATAGATTTTTTTGCTTTGTTCATTGCATATTTTTCCATTGCGTGACCAATACTAAATAAAAATAATAGCAATGCACCTTCTTCCCAAC
Source organism: uncultured Winogradskyella sp. (assembly GCF_963975125.1). Classification (GTDB taxonomy): domain Bacteria; phylum Bacteroidota; class Bacteroidia; order Flavobacteriales; family Flavobacteriaceae; genus Winogradskyella. The sequence continues at coordinate 215 of NZ_CAXBGB010000148.1, forward strand.
TGCCAATATATGCAGCGCCAACAGCAGCAATAATCGTTAAAAAATCGATTTCAAACTCGCCTTTTCTTACTTTTACAATAGCTTCAAGCGTTGTAAAATAACCACCAAAAAAATAGGTTGCTATATAACTGTATAGGGCTATTTCTGGTAATTTGAATCCCAATTCTAAAATTAAGCCTGTAAAGAAAAATACGCCACTTAAAATAGCAAAGTATAACTCGGTTTTTTTACCGAAAATACCATCGTGTGAGTGATTGTGTTCTTTATTTTTCATGTGTAGATAATATTTGTTTTTTAACGGTTATATGTAATTCGCATATCTTCATTGGTGTTTGCGACCAATTTTCGGTCATGCTCATTTCATACGTTTCAAATGTTTTTAATTTATAGTCATTCCAATTTCAATACCAATTGGGCAAACTGTACTTGTATGGTATCATCCAAACCCTGTATTAAGGAATCCAGACCTATATCTGACACTAAAACCTGTCCTCTTGCACTTATCAAGCATGACATACTTACTCCTTGTTCTATATGCGTAATGGTTGCCTTAAATTGTGATATATATGACTTCCCTTGATAGGTAATGGTTACCAGCCAATTAAAGTTGATGGACTCATGTCGTTTTGATAAAAAATCCTGTGATGGAATAGTACCAGTGAACCGTAGCATTAAAGGGTCTTCCAGCTCTTTTAAACTGGAATTGACTTCAGGAATATCTGTTGATAAGGTTTTTAGGTCGAGTACACCATTAACCACTTTGGAATCATAATCAAGATATAGGGTCAATTTATGGCTTTCTGCCTTGACGGATTTATCGTCAACCAAAGCCATCATCATTATATGACCTTCTTCAGTTGTATAAATTTTTTGGGCGCTAACTTTATAATAACTAACCAACAAGATTATTAAAATAAAATATTTAGCATTCATAATATCTATCTGTAATTGTATAATTAAAAAAAGCAGCTTCTACTATTGCTTTTAATGCTATTAATCATGTTGCTTTGAAAAAGCATCATAAAAGCTGCCTGCTAATAATTAAGTTTTCACTCATTATTTTTAAAAAAAAACATCATTTAAGCAAATTAAGTTCTATTACTGGCCATCAATGTTTTCTGTTTTTTATACCGAAATAATAAATTAGTGCAATACTGACACCTAATAGTCCGAACAGAATATTCTCAAAAATTTGATTCCCATTTGTATTCAAAATTTCAATTAAATTATTCTTTAAATAATGCCACCAATTAATTTCGTTAGCTTGATTCCCAAAGTTGAAAATACTAATTCCTAGGGGTTGAATAATAAATACACCTATGGCAAACCCAATTAAAATGGTAATAGATTTTTTTTTATTCATCAAACTGTCTTTAACGGAAAGAAGCTTACTGACTCTCAATCCATATTTTGGCTTCTTCCTTTTGGTTTATATTAAAATATTTAAGGTCGGCATTGGTAAAAGGCTTCATAAATTGGGTTGCCCATTCCTGCCATTTCTTGTCGCCTACCATGGCAATGCGTTCATAATCCTTTTCATGTGTAACATCCATTTTAAAATCTTCCCAAAGCCCTTTAATAGTCCATCCTTCAAAATTATTCATCTCAAAATACCAACGTACCTTTAAGCCCTTATCAAGAATAGAGTGAATAATAGGATGTATTTTCTCTATATCCTGTTGCTCTAATTTTCCAGTGGCTATAGTTGTAATCACGTTATCTTGTTTAATATCAATTATTTGTAACATTTGTTTAAAATTAACTTAATTATTTGTGCAACGGAAGTGCATTTATTGTCCATTACATTTATCGCAAATGCCTTTAACCACCAAGTTCACATTTTCTGCTTTAAAACCTTCTAGTAAATTAATGTGTGGGATTTTATGCGCTGTTAAACAAACGGTTTCATTGCAATTTGTACAGTGAAAATGCAGGTGTAAATCGGTGTCCATTTCGCAATTGCAATTTTCTTCACATAAGGCATATTTTGTAATACCAGTTCCATCATCTATTTGATGGGCGATACCATTTTCTACAAAGGTTTTTAGGGTGCGATACAAGGTTGTTCTTTCAGAATTATCAAAATACGCTTCAACATTTGTTAGACTGACTGCTACTTTTTTATTTAAGAGAAATTGTAAAACCAACAAACGCATAGCTGTTGGTTTTACATTATTGTTCTCTAATATTTGCTCTAAATTTGTCATTCTGCTATAAATTAAAGCGCTTTAAGGAATCTCCTGTCTTAATTTGAAAGGCATCCTCTATATTGGTTATATAAATAATGCCATCGGCTGGTTCTTCGGTTTTGCCGTTTGTCATAATTATCTCTATGGCCGCTTGGGCTTCTTCATTTTGGCACACCAATTCTATTTTAATTACTGGGCTATCGGTAATACGAAAATCCAGCGAAGGTTTTGCTCCTTTTGCCTTAAATGCTCCTGTGCCTTCGGCTTGCGAAAGGGTCATACTTTCAAACCCATTATCGGTCAGGGCTTCTATAATTTTTTGTATCCTGTTTGGTTTTACAAATGCTTTTACTTCTTTCATCTGTTGATGTTTATTTGTTTTTTAATTGTCAGATGTAATTATTTACATCGTGAATAATTGATTTTTAAAGGTGTTCATGAATCTTCGATTTCGCCAATCAACATTTCGGTTGGTAT
>NZ_CAXBGB010000149.1:0-2814 GCF_963975125.1 uncultured Winogradskyella sp.
TGAAGTACCTTCATATCTAACACGCACTGCATCCGTAAACTTAGGAGATTCACCACCACCTTGGTTAATTCTTAATATGTAATATTCATAATCCGTATCGAAATACGTTGTAGTTTTTGTTTCTACCACATTTATAAGTAAAGTCTGTTCTTCTGGTATAGGTAAATAATTACCCTCATCATCTACAGCTCTTTCTGTAATTATAATATCTGTATATTTATGATTTGAACCCGTTTCAAAAAAGCCAGAATTATAATAATGTGTTGACAAATAGTTTAGTATAGAATCTTTATCTGTAATCTGCTGTTCAGTTCTATCTCTTTCTTGAAAAGTAACCGTATTTTCATCTTTATTACACGACACCAATATCGCAACTATAGTTAGTAAATAAATGCTGACTCTTAAACTTTTAATTTTCATAGATTGTTTGTTTCTGATATTAGAATTACCACAAATCTAATATTCGGTTCATTATTGCTTAATTATAACGCGCAAGATACAATAATATAATATTTTTGTACTAATAGATTAACGTAGTTTTTAGTTAAAAATATATGCGAATTGATAAATATTTATGGTGCGTACGTTATTACAAAACACGTAGTATAGCGACACAGGCAAGTAAAAAAGGACAAATAAAAGTTAATGGAGCTGTTGTAAAACCATCTAGAGAGGTTTATCCCACAGATAAAATTGAATTGCGAAAAGATCAAATTGTTTATCAATTAACTGTAAATGATATACCACCAAATCGTGTTGGAGCAAAACTTGTGGACATATACAGAATTGACACCACACCAAAAGAAGCCTATAATGCCAAAGAACTTTTAAAGTATAGTAAGGACTATTATAGAAAAAGAGGAATGGGACGACCTACAAAAAAAGATAGACGCGATTTAAACGGTTTTTATGAAGAAGAATAGTTTAGATAAAGCAAGCTGGGAAAATCGTTATACTAACTCACAAATTGGTTGGAATATTGGTTACCCTTCTACTCCAATAAAAGCATATATTGATCAACTAGAAGATAGAACGATAAAGATATTAATTCCTGGTGCTGGCAATAGTTATGAAGCTGAGTACTTATGGAATAAAGGCTATGAAAATGTTTATGTGCTTGATTTTGCTAAGCAACCCTTAGAAAATTTAAAACATCGGGTTAAAATTTTTCCTGAAGACCAATTACTGAATTGTGATTTCTTTGATTTAAATAATCAATTTGATCTAATCCTAGAGCAAACCTTTTTCTGCGCTCTTAGTCCCAATTTAAGAAAACGCTATGTTGAAAAAATGCATCAACTTTTAAAACCAAATGGAAAGCTTGTTGGTTTATTTTTTGATTTTGAATTAACTAAATCTGGCCCTCCTTTTGGCGGAAATGTTTCGGAGTACACATCTCTTTTTGAAGAGTCATTTAAAATTAAGACTATAGAAAAATCAATTAATTCTATAAAAGAAAGACAAGGTAAAGAACTGTTTTTTATCTTTGAAAGCCCATAATGGGCATTTGGCAGACTTTGATTATTGCCAACTTAAATAGCTAAGTTACAAAATAGTTGCTTGTTATAATTTTTAATTATGTAAAAATAATCTATGGCATTAACAAAGAATACTATATTAAGTCACAAGGAAATTGAGCATAAGATAAAACGTATTGCTTATCAAATCTATGAGAGCAATGCAAATGAAACTGAACTTGTTATTGCTGGTATTGAGAGTAATGGTTTCATACTCGCCAAAAAGATAAAGAGCAATTTAGATAAAATATCTTCTATAGAATGTACATTATGCAAAGTTACGATAGACAAAGTTGAACCTACAAATCCTATAAAGACTTCCATGAGTAAAGAAGACTATACAAATAAATCTATTGTCCTTATTGATGACGTTTTAAACTCTGGTAGTACTTTAATTTATGGTATTAAACACTTTTTAGATGTGCCTTTAAAGCAATTTAAAACAGCCGTTCTGGTTAATCGTAATCACAAAAAATATCCTGTTAAAGCTGATTATAAAGGCATCTCTCTATCTACTTCATTATTTGAACATGTACATGTAAATCTATCCAAACAACCTTATGAGGCATATTTAGATTAAGTGCATTAAAATTTCTTCTATAGCATCTTGCTGAGATTTACTGTCTGTAGTGATTGTATATTGTGCTTGGCTATAATACTGAATACGTTCAAAAAGATGCTTGCCAATAAACTCTAACAACTCTTCTTTAGATTTTAAATGGCTAATCAACGGACGTTTTTCTCTTTCCTTAAATAATCGCTTAGACAAAAGCGGAATAGATAGCTTTAAATAAAACAATACAACATTAGCGCTATCAGTTAATTTATCTATATTTTTACCATAACAAGGCGTACCTCCGCCAAGAGCCAAAACCATATTCTGTGGTGAATCTAAAAGTTCATTTAAATATTCAGTTTCTTTTTTTCTAAAATATATTTCACCTTTAGTTTTAAATAAGTCAGAAATTGAAGCCATTTCTTTTTCAACAATGTAAGCGTCTAAATCTAAGAAATCATAATTTAGCACCGTAGCCAATTCTTTACCCAAGGTTGATTTTCCTGACCCCATATATCCCATTAAAACTACTATCATAATGCTTACAATTTGATTATTAAATCTCTATGCTGTTAGACAACAAAAAAACGAAAATTTAAATAAAAAAAGTATTGTTTTATTAATTAAACATTTTATATTTGCACCCTCGTTTAGAGAAAATCTTATTGACCAGTTAGCTCAGTTGGTAGAGCATCTCCCTTTTAAGGAGAGGGTCCTGGGTTCGAGCCCCAGACTGGTCAC
>NZ_CAXBGB010000150.1:0-2795 GCF_963975125.1 uncultured Winogradskyella sp.
ACCTGTAAAAGCATACCTCCAAAAGAAGGGATTGCCATAGGTATAACCACATCAGAACCTTTACCAGTAGCAGTAAGTACAGGAATTAAAGCGATGATGGCTGTCGCTGCGGTCATCATTGCAGGGCGAACCCTTTTTGAACCTGCTTCAATTACCGAAGCCCGAATATCTTTTACCGTATCTGGATTTTTCTGATCAAATACCTGAGTCAGATAAGTTCCCATAATAACGCCATCATCGGTAGCAATACCGAATAGTGCTATAAATCCTACCCAAACGGCGACGCTCAAGTTTATGGTATGCAACTGAAACAAATCACGCATGTACACCCCAAATACATCAAAGTTCATGAACCAACTCTGGCCATATAACCAAATCATGATAAAACCACCTGCAAAAGCAACAAATATCCCTGAGAATACCATAAGTGAAGGCACCATAGATTTAAACTGGAAATATAGTATTAAGAGAATCACGATTAACGATATAGGCACCACGATCATTAAGCGTTTTGATGCCCTAACTTGATTTTCGTAATTTCCTGTAAAACGATACGTCACACCATCAGGTAATTTAAATTCACCCGAATCAATTTTTTCCTTGATAAGTGCCTGAGCGTCTTCAACCACATTAGTTTCTGCAAAGCCATCTTTCTTGTCGAAAATAACATAACCTGTTAAAAAAGTATCTTCACTTTTTATCACTTGAGGACCTCTAACATATTCTAAAGAAGCCAACTCACCCAATTCAACTTGAACACCTGCCGGTGTTGGTATTAATATCTTTTTAATATCATCTGGATTATCTCTAAATTCTCTTGCATAACGCACTCGAACAGGGAATCGTTCTCTGCCTTCTACAGTTGTTGAAAGTTGCTTTCCTCCAATGGCTACCGAGAGTTGCATTTGCATATCTTTAATAGATAGGCCATAACGTGACATGGCTTGTCGGTTTAGGTTTATTTCAAGATACGGTTTACCAACAACACGATCGGCGAACACAGTTGGAGGGTTAACACTAGGGACTTCTTTTAGAATGTTTTCTAATTCAAACCCAACTTTTTCAATCGTTTCCAATGTTGGCCCAAATACTTTAATACCCATTGGTGCTCGCATCCCTGTTGCCAACATAATCAATCGGGTTTGGATAGGTTGCAACTTTGGTGCAGATGTTAATCCTGGAAATTTAGCGTGTTTAACAATTTCATTCCAAATATCGTCTGGATTTTTAATGTGTTCGCGCCATTGCCTAAAGTTTTCACCGTCCTCATCTAAATTAAGCTCTATTTCGGTTATTTTACGAAACTCGTCGGTACCATATTTATAGGTAGTCCCATCTCTTAAAACAAAAGCGTCATGTTTATTAACTTCAAAACGTTCTCTATGTCCATCTTCATCTAAAATATATTCTGGAATATAATTTATGGTATTTTCATACATAGATGTTGGTGCAGGATCTAAAGCGGAGTTTACACGACCCCATTTTCCTACAGCAGACTCAATTTCTGGTATTGTCATTAAGTGTTTATCAACACTGGCAATAACTTCCATATTCTCGGTAATACCTGAATGAGGCATGGTTGTTGGCATCAATAAGAATGAACCTTCATTTAATGCTGGCATAAACTCTTTTCCTAGCCCAGGGAAATTTTTGTCTAATTTTTCCCAAACCACATTGTTTTTAGTGAATTCTGGCATAAAACCAAAGACTTTTCCAAAACCTAACCAAATAGTTACACCGAAGAAAACAACGAAAAGAGGGATCGATAAAAATTTCAATTTATTATCCAAACACCAAGTTAAGATTTTTTTGTAAAAATGGACTATGGCCATTAATGCACCCAAAACCAAACCTATCACTAATATCACAAAAATAAAGTTGATAAATGTCGAGTTTGATGCTCCCAAAGGCATCCATTCTATAGTCAGGAAATAGACTAAAATTATAATTGTGATTGCTATATTGACATAATTGGCTATTTTTTCTGAATAAGGAAGTTTTATTTTTCCTTTCAAAAATGTTTTTTCTGGTACTTGTGTAAGTAAGTTATTTATACCAATAGCAATTAGTGCAATGGCAATAATGCTTCCATAAGCGATTAGGAAAACAAATCCAAAACCAATCAAGGTTGCATTAAATATTCTGCTCGTTCTCTTAGTGTTAATTCTAATGGAAAACAAAATTTTTGCTAAGGCAGGAATAAACATAATTCCAATAAACAGAGCAGAAATCAACGCAAACGTTTTGGTCCATGCTAAAGGTTTAAACAATTTACCTTCGGCAGCTTGCATAGCAAAAACAGGTAAGAAACTTACTACTGTCGTAGCAAGAGCAGTAATTACGGCCGATGCCACCTCTACCGTGGCTATATATATTACCTGTACTAATTTTTTTCCTTTTACGCCTTCATTTTCGGGCATTTCTAAGTGCCGTACTATGTTTTCGGTAAAAACTATTCCCACATCAATCATGACACCAATAGCAATGGCAATACCCGATAATGCCACAATATTCGCATCTACTTCAAAATATTTCATTAATATAAAGGTCATCAATACACCAACGGGTAATATACTTGAAATCAGTACAGAAGCTCTAAGGTTAAGAACCAATACTATCACCACCAAAATACTAATCAATATTTCATGTGAAAGTGAGGATTCTAAAGTTCCTAAAGTTTCCTGAATTAAACCAGAACGATCATAAAAAGGAACAATAGTTACTTTTGAAACAGTACCGTCAGCTAATGTTTTAGATGGCAATCCAGGAGCAACTTCATCAATTTTACTTTTAAG
>NZ_CAXBGB010000151.1:0-2478 GCF_963975125.1 uncultured Winogradskyella sp.
CTGATGTGGTTATACCTATGGCAATCCCTTCTTTTGGAGGTATGCTTTTACAGGTAATGACCATGTTTGTAGTACCTGTACTTTACAGTATGTGGAAAGAGAAAGGATTAAAAAAACAATTAAAAAGAAGCAATGCTTAAATTTATAAAGATGAAAGCGAATACTAAAAAATATCTTTTCTTAGGGCTAGTAGTACTGTTTACAACAAGTATTTTTAGTCAAGAAAATTTAGATAACTATTTAGAAATAGCAGCCAATAATAACCCTGCTTTAAAAGCAAGGTTTAGTGATTACATGGCTGCTATGGAAAAAGTACCTCAAGTAGGTACTTTACCAGACCCTACTTTTGCTTTTGGATATTTTATCCAGCCTGCAGAAACAAGGGTTGGGCCACAAAGAGCAAATTTTAATTTGAAGCAAAGCTTTCCATGGTTTGGTTTGTTAAGTGCTAAAGAAGATGTCGCAACTGAAATGGCAAAAGCCGTGTACGAAGATTTTGAAAACACAAAATCCAATATTTTCTTTGAAGTAAAAACAGCTTATTACAACTATTATTTTATTGAAAAAGCCATAGAGATAACTAGAGAGAATATTGAAATTCTCGAAGTTTTTAAACGCCTGTCTTTAGTTAAAATTGAAGCAGGAAAAGCTTCTATTGTTGATGAACTACGTGTTGAATTGGAACTAAATGATTTAGAAAACCAATTAGAACTGTTTTTGGATACAAAAGATGTTTTACGAGTAAAGTTTAATAACTTATTAAACAGAGAAGATACTTCTGAAGTAATAGTTCCAGAATTATTATGGCAAGAAGAAATTCCTTTAGAACAGTTAAACATGCTCGATGAAATCTATGCTTCAAACCATCAAATTAAAAGTATAGAACATAAGTTAAACGCTTTTTTAAATCAGGAAATTGTAGCAAAAAAAGAAGGCTTACCAAAGTTTAATGTTGGTGTAAATTATACCATAGTTGGTGACAACCCTAATTCAACAGCATCAGATAATGGTAAAGACGTGTTCTTGTTTCCATCTGTAGGTGTAACCATTCCTATATATCGAAAAAAATATAAAGCTTTAATAAAGGAAGCACAATACCGACAAGAAGCTGAAATATCTAGAAAAGAGGATAAAAAGAATAGCTTGAGTTCTGTATATGAAAATACATATAAAGATTTTAACGATGGAGACAGGCGTATTGCATTAAACATTACACAATCTAAAATTGCTAAAAAAGTATTGGATATACTTATTGTGTCATACTCTACAAATGCTAAAGACTTTGAAGAAGTATTGCGTATAGAACGCCAATTACTTAAATATGAATTGGAACATCAAAAAGCGTTAACCGATAAAAATGCCGCAGCAGCATTTATGGATTATTTAATAGGACAATAAAATGAATATCATGAAAAAATATAAAAAATATATCATAGCAGCCGGTATTTTAATACTCGGAATTATTTTAGGAAATGTGTTTTCTGGCGGAAGTTCAGAAACCACACAAACAGATGGAGAGCACGAATTTGTTCAAGACCCTGTAACACAATTATGGACTTGCTCCATGCATCCACAAATAAAGATGGAAAAACCAGGAAATTGCCCAATTTGTGGTATGGAACTTATTCCGTTGGAAACAACCGATGATTCTTCAGAAAACATTGCAGACGACGAAATTGTAATGAATGAAGAAGCCTATCAATTGGCAAATATTCAAACCACAGTAATTGAAAAGGCAAGTGCCGACAAAGAGATACGCTTGTTGGGACGTGTAAAACCCGATGAGCGTAGATTGTATTCTCAAGTGTCTCATATACCAGGTCGTATAGAACGCTTGTATGTTAATTTTACAGGTGAAAAAGTATTTACTGGTCAAAAAATAGTACGTATCTATTCACCAGAATTAATCTCTGCCCAAAAAGAATTGTTTGAAGCTATCAAGTCTAAGGATATATACCCACAACTTTATACCGCATCACGCAATAAATTAAAGCTTTGGAAACTGTCTGACAAGCAAATTGATGCTATTGAAGCCTCAGGAGTTGTGCAGGAACAAATCGATATTTTGTCCGATCATTCAGGTTACGTTATGAGTAGAAATGTTGAGTTAGGAGACTATATTACGGCAGGTGGTAATTTGTTTGATATTGCTAATTTAAGTTCTGTTTGGGTTATGTTTGAAGCCTATGAAGCAGATATTCCTTGGATACACATTAACGACAAGGTTAGCTTTAATATACAAGCTATTCCTGGAAAAACCTTTGAAGGTAAAATTACCTATGTCGATCCTTTTGTGTCTTCTAATACCAGAGTTGCCAAAGTACGTGTAGAGGTAAATAACCCATCAAATAAGCTCTTGCCTGAAATGTTTGCCAGTGGTATTATTAAAGCAAAAATGAAAGGGATGGAAAACACCATTGTTATACCAAAATCGGCAGTACTTTGGACAGGAAAGCGTGCCGTTGTCTATGTAAAAGT
>NZ_CAXBGB010000152.1:0-2185 GCF_963975125.1 uncultured Winogradskyella sp.
GCCATAACGTAACATATAGAGGACTCTGCGCCTTGATTAATATTAATATTGTATTCTTCTAAACCATCGTAACAAGCACCATTAGCTGGATTATACATAATTTGATTAAGGTGGTTGTTACCAAGAAACCAGCTAAAGGCAATTTCGAGTTGATTTTTATATTTACTTTTTTTTGTGACTTCGTAAAATAGTTCTAAAGTAAAAATGGTGTAAGCAATTTCAATAGGTTGTTCCCCAAAAAAAGTTCGTTTATTACGTTTGTTAAACCATCCTTTATTTGAAATTACTTGTATTTTTCCTTTCATAAAATATTGAGATAATAGAAAGTCAAAGGTCACTTCGGCAATTTCTTTATAGGTGTCATTTTTAGTTATTAAAAAGGCATACATCATTGCTTCAGGAAGTATGCTATTGGCATAAGTTAAATAGTCTTCATACCAATTCCAATCAGGTTTCGCTGTGAGTTGGTAATATTTCATGAGCTTATCTATTAACTGATTTGTTAATTCAAGAACAGATTCTTGCGCACAAGGATTATAATAATACAACCCTTTTAATGCAAAACCAATAGCTCTTGGCGATGCAAAGTCGCCTAAATTTGACAGAACCTTTTCAAAACATTTTTGAGCTTTGATTGCGATACTTTTGGGAAACAAATTTTTCTGTGCTAGTAAGAATCCCAAAGCCCAAACAGCTCTACCATTTGAGTCTTCAAGATTTACTTCCTTGTTTTGTAAAGTAAATTCTTTGTCTAGGTTTATATAATTTTTAAAACTCCCGTTTTCTTGTTGCGCAAATTCTATAAAGTTCAAATAAATGGTTACTAATTTTAGAATATCTTCATCTTTATAATTCTTATAATACATGGTCATCGCAATTAATGCTCTGGCATTATCATCTAATGTATATCCCGAATTTGGGTCTGGTATTCCAAAATTTGAGAACTGTAAGACCCCAAAATCGGTAGTCATTTCTTTTAAATGATCTATTTTTATTTGAGGAATTTGAAGACTTAAATCTTCGGATTTATTGGTGATTTCCCCAAATATTTTACCGTATGCAATAGCAGCATTTTGCCAACTTGTTGCCCGCATTTTTGAAAATGCATTTTTACCTAACTCTACGCGCTTATTTTTATTTTCGATGAGTTCTAAAATGGCTTTTTGAAATGGATATGGGTCGTGAAACGTATTTAGCAATATTCCGTTAGAGTCATCTATTAATTCTTTGGCATGAGGTATGGGTGTGGAAATTACAGGACATCCAGCACTCATAGCATATACAAATGTTCCGCTTACCGCTTGAAAAGGGTCTTTAGAAGAAAATAAATAAATATCTGAAAGATTGAGATACTCTAAAAGTTCCTCCAGAGCTAAATATTTATTAATGAATTTTACGTTTTTTTGAAGGTTGAGTTTGTCTATAATTGCTACTAATTGCTCTCTATATTTTTCACCCTCATTTTTAATAACCTCTGGATGTGTTTTACCTAGAATTAAAAAAAGGACATTGGGATGTTTTTTAACAACCTCAGGTAATGCGTATAGCACGGTTTGAACATTTTTATTTTCGCTTAAAAGGCCAAACGTAGAAAGAATGATTTTGTCCTTAAAGGAATACTTTTCCTTTAGTATTGCTTTGTTTTTCCATAAAACAATATGAGTGCCATGTGGTATTATCTCCAAATTTTCAGCGCTAATATTATAATCTTCCATTAATATTGTGTGGGAGTTTTTAGTCTGAACAATTATTTTTTCCGAAAGATTATTGATTGCTTGTACAACACTTTTTCTTTTAGTGTCAGGATTAGGTAGTACAGTATGAAAAACGGTAATAACAGGCTTGTTTACGGCAAGCATAAAAGATAAGATATGACTGCCATATTCGCCACCATAAAGTCCAAATTCATGCTGAATGCAAATTAACCCTACATCGTTGCGCTCATTTATAGCATCGGCTACTTTTCTATATTGATTAATATTAAACGTGTGTAAAACATCGGTAACATCTTTTATATAATTAAAATTACTTGGTTTATTTTCTAAAGCATAAATTTCAATAGGTAGTGTGCAACCGTAAATAGTATTCAAAGTATTTGCAAGATCTTGTGTAAAAGTAGCGATACCACATTCTCTAGGAGGAAACGATGAAATGAAAATTAATTTTAAATTTTTATCTAGTGGTT